>JBOGMR010000475.1:0-4004 GCA_050746825.1 Bryobacteraceae bacterium
GGCTTGGCGACCGTGTACGGCATCGTCAAGCAGACCGGTGGGGAAATTGTCGTCCATTCGACGCCGGGGCGCGGCTCGAAGTTCGAAGTGTACCTTCCGGTCACTAAAGAAAGCGAGGGGCTGGAGAGCGAGCGGGCAACAGGGCGGCCGCGAGGCGGGTCTGAACTGATCCTGTTGGTCGAGGACGAGCCGGAGGTGCGCCAACTGATGCTGCAGATTCTGGAGCAGCAGGGTTATCGAGTGCTGGCCGCAGGCAGCGCGGCCGAGGCGGTGCGGGTATCGGGTTGGCACCACGGCCCGATCGATCTGATGGTGACCGACGTCGTCCTGCCGGGTATGGACGGCCCTGCGTTGGCCGAGCGCATGGCGCTTCTCCGGCCCGAGATGCGCGTGATCTTCACTTCGGGCTACGCAGGCGAGCGAGTGGGGCGCTATCGCGCACCGGCCGATTCAGTATTGCTGGAAAAGCCATTTCAGACCGATGAGTTGTTACGGGCGGTACGGTTAACACTCGACCGAGCCGGAGTCACTGTGAGAAACTGAAAGAGGAGAGTTCTGCGTCGTGTCCACCACTCAGATTTTTCGGGCGCATCCAAATCTGAGCGACCAAATCAATCACCACATCGCACAGTCCCAAATCGAAGGTGGAGTTTTCCTGAAGGACCTTCCCGCCGAGAGCAAACTCGAAATTGAGACGCAGAACCGGCGGTACAC
The DNA here is from genome assembly GCA_050746825.1 of Bryobacteraceae bacterium. Lineage (GTDB taxonomy): Bacteria > Acidobacteriota > Terriglobia > Bryobacterales > Bryobacteraceae > JBOGMR01. The sequence goes on from JBOGMR010000475.1 coordinate 715, forward strand.
GCTGGTGAATCGCGGGCAGGGGCAGGCGCTGATTTCCGGGCACCCAGAGTTCTGCCCCGAGCCGGTGCTGGTCCGGATCGAAGGCTCGAATTGGGGCGGCTCGCTGATCAAGGCGTCGTTCGTGGGGCGCGGGATGCATCTGGAATTTCGCCATCCGGAATTTGAGCAGCCGATCGTGACGTCGAAGATCGTCGAGATCCGGCAGATTGCCTAGGTAACGCCGGATGTGGGTCTGGGAGCTTATCGCCGATCGCAAATTCAAGGAAGCGGTGGACGAGGGCGCGTTCGACGGGCTGGATGGCGCCGGCCTGGATCGAGAGCGAGCGGGGCATTGAGAGTTTCAAGGGCGAGGTCGCGGAGTTAAACCGAAGGATTGCGGCAAACAACTTGCGGAGTCCGTCCGCGGCCCAACGACTGCCGATCAGAACGCCTGCTTCCTAAGGCCGACCCACACCTCAAAAATCTCGGGATTCTCGAGCCAGACCAGCATCCACTGCCGCATCTCTTCCTTCTGCCGGCGCTTCTCTTGGTCGATCTTCGGATTTCGGGACAACATCGCCGCCCGGTCCTTGGCCTGAATCACGAGACTCCGGCAAAGCCCCGCGCGCTCGCGGTCGCCCGCCGCAACAGCAGCGGCGTAGACTCCCTGCATTTCAATCAGCGAGGACTCCAGCTCATCGAAACTGCTCTGCCGGATGCCGCCGTAGGGCAGCGCGGCGGGGACGCCTTCGGCGTGCAGCAGCCGGCGCAGCGCGTCTTCCGGGATCGGCGCGAGCGCATCGAGCAAACGAGGCCAGTCGTCTTCACTGACGGCTTCGAGGCTTCTTTCCGCTAGCCACTCGCGCAGGCGCTGCTTTCTGCTTTTTGTTGTTGTTCTGGCCACGTCGATACCGCGCGACGGCCGCTTCATGGGACGCCGCAACCTTCGAGAATTGATGGCGCCCGGTTCCGCCGGGCAGGGCGACAAAGAACAGGAACTCAGTTTCCTCGGGGTCGATCGCGGCTTTGAGCGACGCCGCGCCCGGATTGGCGATCGGGCCGGGCGGGAGTCCGGCGTTGCGGTAGGTGTTATACGGATGCGGGCTGTCGAGGTCGGAACGGTAAATCGTGCCGCGATACCGGCCGCTGAGCAGAGCGGCATAGACTACCGTCGGGTCGCAGTCGAGCTTCATGCCGATCCGCAGCCGGTTGGCGAACACCGAGGCGACTTTCGGGCGCTCTTCGGCGACGCGGGTCTCTTTCTCCACCAGCGAAGCCAGCGTGACGGTGCGGTGAACGGGCGCCGTCGTTGCAAGCTCCGCCCACGCCGCGCGAAAGCGGCGCGTGAGCAGCCCGCACAGATCCGCGGCGGTGGTGTGCCGCGTGAGGCGATAGGTGTCCGGGAACAGGTAGCCCTCGAGCGTCGGCGCGTCGGGGGCGATGTCGCGGATTAGCCGGGGGTCGAGCGAAGCGCGCAGAAAGTCCTGAGCGGAGATGATGCCGGCGCGTTCTACCCCGGCGGCGATGTCGAAGCGGTTGTAGCCTTCGGGGATCTTGAGCTCGTAGTAGAAAACGTCGCCGCGGGCGATGCGATCGAAGATATCGATAGCAGTGGCGGGCTTCGAAAAGCTGTATTCGCCCGCCTGCAGGAAGACGCGCGGGCGCAGTGCGCGCGCAATCAGGAAATGCCAACGGGAGGCAACCACGCCGTGTTGCTCGAGCAGCGCGGCCATACTGCGTGCATTCGCGCCTCTCGGAATGTCGATCAGCGCTTCCTCTTGGAATCCCATGTGGGGCCGTGTCACCAGGTACAGAGCCGCGCCACCTGCCCCGAGCAGGGCGAGGGCTATGAAGAGGAGGAATGTTGCCAGGCGGCGGAGCGCTCTCATGAATTCTCACTCATTCGAAGCGAGTCGAGATAACTCTGCAGCAAGATGACGGCGGAGAGTCGGTCTACCGCGCGCGCACGTTTTTCGATGCTGATGCCGCTCGCACGAAGCACGCGCGAGGCTTCGACCGACGTGAGCCGCTCATCCCAGAAACGGACCGGCAGTCCGGTGCGCCGCTCGAGCGCGGCGGCGAAGTCGCGGGCCCACTGCGCCTGAGAGCCGGCGTCGCCGCTCATGTGCAAGGGTTCGCCCATCAGGATTTGCCGGATGTTGCGCGACGCAATCAATTCCGAGAGACGCGCGAGATCGGTACGCATGTTCTTGCGCTGAAGAGTATCGAGGCCCTGCGCGGTAAGACCTAATTCGTCGCTGACGGCAAGGCCGATGCGGCGTTTGCCGAGGTCGAGGGCAAGTGTCCGCATGCAGGCCGTAATTTCAGTGTATCAGCGAGCGCGATTTGGAGTGATTGCGCCCGGAACAACCATACCGTTCATTCACCCTGGGAGTCCCACGGCGACCTTCTGCTCATTGACCTCTAAAAGCGACATCGAGCGGCGAATTCCCTCATCGCGGCGCGTCTTCAAGGGCCTTCAGCTCGAAAATTTCGACGCCCACGGTTTTCCCCTTGACGACGATCGATCCGAGCGGTCTAACGGTGGCCATGTCGCCGAGTTCGCGCAGCGTCGCCTCGCTGAGGATGATGTTGGTCTGGTATTCCTTGTTCGCTCCTTCGAGGCGGGCGGCGAGATTGACGCCGTCGCCGATGGCGGTGAAGTCCTGCTTCTTCGCGGCGCCGACGTTCCCAAAGATGACCTCGGCTGTGTTGAGGCCGATGCCGATGTTCATCGGCGGGCGTCCCTCGCCGGCCCATTTTTCATTGAGCTGCTTCAATCGTTCGATCATGTCGAGCGAGGCGCGCGCGGCCAGCCACGCGTTAGGCCGGTCCGGCGTGAACGCACCCCAGTGCGCCATGATGCCGTCGCCGATAAATTTGTCGACGATGCCGTCGTAGCGGAAGATGATGTCGGTCATCACTTCGAGATACTCATTCAGTTGCTGGAGCAGCAGCACAGGGTCGGACTTTTCAGTGAGCGTGGTGAAGCCGCGGACGTCCGAAAAGAAGACGGTTAGCTTTTTTTTCTCGCCGTCGAATCGGAACGAGTCGAGATGCTCCATGACGTAGCGGACGAGCTGGGGCGACACGTAACGCTCGAGCGTGCCGCGCGTGCGGCCGAGTTCGCGGTCGACCGAGAAGTAGCGGAAGGCCGTGTTGACCGCAAACGAAACGACCGCGGCTAGCATCGGCGCGGACATGGTGAGCCAGAAGGAAGATTTGTATAGCCAGAAGGCGAGCACGCCGTGGACGGCTACGAGACCAAGCGAGATACCGGCCGAGGCTGCGATGGAGCGGAACTGGAGCAC
>JBOGMR010000476.1:0-4472 GCA_050746825.1 Bryobacteraceae bacterium
GTCACCAACACCTTTGTGATGGGAACAGCAAAACGGGTGATTGTCTGCGCATCGTGTGTGATGACGTGGCGCGGGCGCTTGTGGTCGCGACCGCGACACCTGACCAATCGCGCCACATCGCTCTACATCCACTTCGCTGCGTCCCTCGTATTCCAATCAGATCTCTGTTGTGCACGAACCGGTGGCCACCGGACAAAAGTTCGAAAAATCAAGGAGACCATTTCAATGTCCAGAACCGCACGGCTGTGCGCGGCCGCTGCACTCGTGTGCATCTCCGCGTTCTCAGCCAGTCATCGGAACGGGCCGCTCCTTCTCGAAGACCAGACCGCCAACCTGAACGACTTTTACATATTCCGCAGTTGGGAACAGGGCCGTTCGGACCGGCTGGTATTGAGCATGAGCGCGCAGGGATTCCAGAATCCCGATAACGGTCCGAGTTATTACAAATTTTCCGACAGCGTGCTGTACCGGTTTAACCTCAACCACTCCCGCGGGCTCGACGGCAACGCCGACATGCAGATCGATTTCCTGTTCAAGACCCAGCTCCGCCCGAACCCCACGTTCGTTTCGTACTTTGGAAAAATCGATTCCATCGACAGCGCGGGAATCTTTCTGTATCAGACCTACTCGGTGACGTTGCGCGACCTCGCCAAGGGCACGCAGGTTACCTTCGACAAGGACAGGAACGGCCACGTGCTCTCGGTGGCTCCCCCGAATATGGGTCCGAAGTCTACGCCCGCCTACGAAGACACTCTCGGTAAGACGTCGGTCTTCGAGCTGGCGAACGGGATGCGCGTTTTCGCCGGCCCCCGCGACGATGCGTTCTACTTCGACTCCGGCGCCACCTTCGATACGCTCAACTTCCGCGCTCCGGCTCCGGTGCTCGCCGGCGCGGCCGATTCCGGACAAGGGCCGGCGGCGCCCGCATCGGTCGATGGCTTCGCAGGCTACAACATCAGCCTGATCGCCGTCGAGATGCCGATCACTCTGGCGACCGTCGACAACAAGATGCCGGTGAATCCGACCGACGCCAACGCCAAGATCGGCGGATGGGCGTCGACCATGCGCCAGATTGTCACGGTGCGTCCGAGCCCCGGCGATCCGCAGCACTTCGGCGAGTATGTGCAGATCGACCGCGTCGGCAATCCGTTGACGGTCGAGGCGCTGATTCCGCTTCCATTGAAAGATTACTGGAACCGGAGCGAGCCCGTCGATGACAAGCAGTTCGCGCAATTCATCGGCGACCCGTTCTTCGCCAGCGGCGTTCTGAAGGGCGTGTTCGGTCTCAACGTGCCGCCCGCTCCTCGCAGTGATCTGCTCGGCGTTTATGTGCCGGACATCACCCGCATCGACCTGACCATACCGCCTACGCCCGCCGCCCGGCAGCACCGGCTCGGTCCGCTGGGCGGCGACAACGCCGGATGGCCTTTCGGCGGCCGGCGTATCGGCGACGACGTCGTCGACATCGGCTTCCGGGCCGTGGCCGGCGTTCTGGTTCCCGGCTTTACCAATGCGCCGCCGCTCGGCGATGGCGTCAACTCCAACGACGTTCCGTATCTCGATCGCTTCCCCTTCCACGCTCCGCCTCACGCCGGCTATGCACATAGCCAGACTGAGGGCACTAACGGACGCGGCAAGAGCACCCTGCAGTAGTCAACAGACAACACGTGGGGCAGACCTCCAGGCCTGCCCCAAAAAAAGACGATATGAAACAAATCCCCCTATTCCTGTTCGCCGTCACGCTAGCCGCCGAAACCCGCACAGCCGACCGCTTGCTCGAAGGCTGGCAAGACCGCGCCATCGCCTTACAGTCGGCGCGCCTTTCGACCGACGAGCGCATCGCGCTCTACCAACAACTCCTCCGCACCAAGCCCGCGAATCTCCACTACCGCAATCTCCTCGCGAGCGCCTTCATACAGAAGATGCGCGACACCACCGACTTCTCCTACGTCGAACGCGCGGACTCGATCGTCTCGGAAGTCCTGAGCGCCGAGCCGCAGAACTACGAAGCCTTGCGCCTTCAAACCGAGATTGCGCTCGAGCGTCACGACTTCAAGCGCGCCGCCGACCTGGCGCGCAAACTCGATCCTTCCGATTCGTGGACCTGGGGGACGCTGGGCGACGCGCTGATCGAGCTTGGCTTCTACAACGAAGCCATGAACGCCTACCAGCGCATGATCTCGATCCGGCCCGATCTGGCGAGTTACAACCGTGCAGCCTATGCGCGTTTTCTCAACGGAGATCTCGACGGCGCTATCTCGATCATGAAGCAAGCCATCGAATCCGGCAGCGCCTCGCGTGAAAACGTGGCGTGGTGTCTGGTCGAGCTGGGTGGATTCTACTTCAAGAGCGGCAAACTCGATGATTCGCTCGATGCCTATCAACGAGCGCTCCGGGTGTTGCCTGGTTATCACCCGGCGGCGGCCGGCTCCGGCCGCGTGCGCGCCGCTAAGGGCGACTTCAAAGCGGCTATCGAGGACTTCCGCAAAGCCCAGGCCTCGACACCGCTGCCCGAATACGCCGCCGCGCTCTTCGACCTCTACTCGCGAACCGGCGACGAAGGCTTCGCTACTCGCCAGATGGAGCTGATCGACACGATCGACCGCCTCGGCCAGGCGGCGCGCGAGAAGGCCAATCGCACGCTCGCGCTGATCTACGCGGACCATGATCGCAAACTCGATCGCGCGCTTGAGCTGGCTCGCGCGGAGCTCGAAATCCGCAAAGACATCTACACCTACGACGCACTGGCGTGGGCACTTTACAAGAACGGCCGCCACGCGGAAGCCGAGACCGCAATCAACGCGGCGCTGCAGCTTTCGACGCCCGAGCCGGCGTTCTACTATCACGCGGGCATGATCGCGAGCGCCCTCGGCAAACGCTCGGACGCCACACGACTGCTCTCGCGCGCGCTCGCGTTGAATCCGCAATTCGATTTTCGCCAGACCCCGATCTTGGCGAAAACTCTGAAGGATGCCGGACGATGAAAAACTTCCTGCTCGCTGTCTTGTTCGCAGCCAGTCTCTCCGCTGCGCCACCGCCGGAGGAGGAGCTGCTGCGCCGCCTCGGCAACAAGCAGCTCACGGCATCACAGCGCAGCGACGCTTGCTTCGGTCTGCGAGGGTCGCCGTCGGGGGCAGTCATCGCCGCCATGCGGGCCGCTCTCGAAGACCCCAGAATTCGCGCTTGCGCCGGCGCCCATCTGCGCGAGGTTGAAGACGTGGATGCGCTGCGGGCGGCTCTCGCATCGGAGAACCCCGAATTGCGTGCGCTCGGCGCGCGCGAACTGGGCGCGATGAGGAAACCGGAGCTGCTCACCGCTCTGGCCGCCGCAGCCGCCGATGAACACCTGCTCGTAGCTACCAACGCCATCGAGGGGCTGTCGCATTACGATCTCGCCGCCGCCCTTCCCGCACTGCTCGAGATCGCGGCCCGCGGCGGCATGATTGGGTCACTTGCGCTCGACCGCGCGGCAACCTCTCGCGATCCGCGGGTACTGACAATCGCGCGACGGCTGATGCAGAGTCCGCACATGGCCGACCGTCTCGCCGGCATCCGCGTAGCCGGCCAGTTCGGCAGCCGCGAGGATCTCGACGCGCTGCGAAAGTTCATCGCCGACGAAGAGAGTTACTTCGCGCGCGGCCGCGGCTTCGGACTGCTGCCCGCCATCAGCTTGTCGCGCGCCGCGCGCACCGCGATCGCCGCGATCGAATCGCGAAGTGTACGCGTCATCGACTCAGCTTATTGAGGGTCTCGGTCATTTCCGTTTTTTTCACGAACACCGGCCCGTCGAACAGGACGGCGGGCGGCATGGCTTCGGTCCAGACTGCTTCCGGAGGATAGATCGCGACCAGATCCCAGAGCACTCCGTTGCGCGTGCAGCACTCCGGCTCGGGCTGGGGAGCCTTCGCGTCGCGGGCGAGTTGCGAGGCAACGGCGTGATTCCGGTCCCAGAAATGCATGACGCGCGGCTCATCGAGCCGCTGCAACACGCGCGCGCCAGGCTTCATCCAGTCGGTGAACAGGATCGGTTCCCAGATTGTGAAGACGCGCGTTTTCGGATCTCGATACAGATTCAGAATTTCCTGGACTGCGGACGCCCCCCGCAGACAGCCCGGTCAGGTGGGTGAAAGCAGAAGGATGATGCGGGTGTTGCCCGCCGCTCGATTAAACTCGTCTCTGAATGCCGCCAGCGAGCCTGCATCGATGTCGGTGACAGCCGCGCTCGAAGAGCCAGGCCATCCGGCCAAATAGAACCATCCGGCGGCGACGGGCGCCAACACGGCGGCGATGCCCACAGCCCATTTGCGTCTTGCCATCATGACCTCATTCCTCAACTGAGCCGGTCCGCCAGGATACCGGCGACCGTCTGGGGAAGCAGCGCGAGCGCCAGCACAAACAGAGCGGCCACGCAGAAAAGAACAATGCTGACCCGGCTGTGCCTGCCGCACGAGCGGTTGCGGTAGAGCTGAAGC
>JBOGMR010000477.1:0-4553 GCA_050746825.1 Bryobacteraceae bacterium
TCCCACGAATCTATCACTGTCATGTCGCGCACCCCCGGCATTGGCACATCTATCATAGGGTGATATATTTATACATGACCTATGGCTCGATCCGATGGAACTGAACCCCATGATCTGCTGCCCCTGCCCGTAGCGGCATTTCACATCCTGCTCTCGCTGAGCGACCAGGACCGGCACGGGTATTCGATCATGCGGGAAATTGCCTCCCGTTCAGGCGACGGCTTCCGGCTGGGCCCGGCAACGCTCTACACAACCATCAAGAGGCTGCTCGCCGATGGGTTGGTGGAAGAGCTCGACGAGCGGCCGGACCCCGACATGGACGATCAGCGGCGCCGCTATTACCGGTTGACCCGCTTCGGGCGGCGCGTCGCCAAGGCGGAGTTGGCGCGCCTCCAATCGCTCGTGCAGCACGCCCGGGTCTCGCTCGCTAGAGGATAGCGCGATGGGCCGGTGGCCGAAGCGAATCTTTCGCCTGCTGCTGAAGCTGTTTCCGGCCGAGTTCCGCTCCGGCTACGGCGGCGAGCTCACGACCGTATTCTGCGACCAGTACCAGCGCACAGCCGGCTGGCCGCGCTTGAGACTTTGGATGGACACGGTCGCAGATCTGAGCGCCTGCGCCCTCAAGGAGCATCGGACAATGACTCTGAACGATCTTCGCATCAGCTTTCGTCGCCAGCGGAAACAACCGGCCTTCACTGCAATCGCCATCGCTTCGCTTGCGCTCGGCATCGGCGCGAACACGGCAATTTTCAGCGTGATCCACGCGACCATGCTCGCCCCCCTTCCGTTCCGTGAACCTGACCGGCTCATGATGCTTTGGGGCCGGCCCGATGGGCGCGAGTCCCGCAATCCGGTGTACACGGCGGATTTCGTCGACTGGCGCGAGCGCGCCGCATCGTTCGAGCAAATGGAGATGATGACGAGTCCGGATAGGGTCACGGTGAGTGCGGGAGCCGGCTATCCCGAGCGCTTAGGCATGCAGAATGTCACGCCGGGCTATTTTCGAATGCTCGGGATCCGCCTGAGGTTGGGCCGCGTCTTTTCGGAAGAAGAAGCGCGCGCGAGGGATCGGCACGTGGCGCTGATTAGCGAGTCCTACTGGAAGCGGCGCTTTGGAGGCGACCCGGAGATCCTGGGACAAGACATCCGGATCAACGGATTGCCGCGCACAATCGTTGGTGTCGTTCCGGCGGAATACCAGGCAGGACAGCTTACGCACCAGGCGGATCTCTGGCTGCCAGTCAATCTCGCGCCAGGCTCGGAGTGGGTGCAGCGCAGCCTGCCGTGGGTGCTTGCCGCCGGCCGCCTCAGGAACGGGGTCGCGCTCGAACAGGCGCAAACCGAGATGAAGGGGCTCGCGGCACAGCTTGCGCAAGCGTACCCGAGCTCGAACAAGAACTGGACCGTGTTCGTCGAGCCGTTGCGCGACGCTCTGGGCGGCCGGTACCGGACGCTTCTCTTTCCCCTGATGGCGGCCGTCGGATTCGTGCTGTTGATCGCGTGCGCGAACGTCGCCAATCTGTTGCTCGCACGGGCGGCCGAGAGGAGGAGAGAACTCGCGCTGCGCGCCGCGCTCGGCGCCGGACGCGAACGGCTGATCCGTGAACTGCTTGCCGATGGTTTCGCGCTCGCTGTTCCGGGGGGCCTGCTGAGCCTGGGTGTGGCGTGGTTGGGAATCCGCGTTTTCATCGCATTGTCCACTGGGTTTCCCGAAGCAAACCGGGTAAACCTGAACCTGCCAGTCCTGGCGTTCACGGCGGCCGTGGCGCTTCTGACCGCGCTCGTGGCCGGGCTGATTCCGGCGTGGCTTGCATCCGGCGCCAGTGTCGTCGATGCATTGAAGGAGGGAGGCCGAAGTTCCGCTGGAGCTCGCCGTACGATGGTGCGGAACGCGCTTGTGGTCGCCGAAATGGGGCTTGCGGTGGTGCTGCTTGTGGGGGCCGGCTTGATGCTGAACACCGTCATGCGGTTGCAGGGAGTCGCCTTGGGTTTCGATCCGTCGCGGGTTGTGACGCTGAGGTTCGATATGGCCGGGCAGCGGTACGCGCGGCTCGCGCCAAGACGCGATATCGACATGCGCTATGTTGAACCGCCAGTGAATCAGTTCTACGAACAATTACTCAGCGAGCTGCGCGGGCAGGGCTGGCTGGAGGGCGTGGCGCTGGCATCGGGCGTCCCCATGGCTCCGGGCGGCGGATCAGGAGGGCCGTTCACCATCGCCGGCCGGCCCGAGGAGCGGCCCAACGCGCCGTTCAACTGCGTGAGCGAGGGCTATTTTGCGTTGCTGCGGATTCCCGTGCTCAAGGGCCGTACCATCGGACAGCAAGACAGTGCCGGCTCGCCGTGGGTGGCCGTAATCAACGAAGCCCTGGCCCAGCGCTATTTCCCCAATGAGGATCCGCTGGGAAAGTACATCACGATTGCCACTACCGAACAGGAGCAGCCGCGCCTGATCGTGGGGATTGTCGCGAATCACAAACGGTTCGCTCAGCGCGCTGATTATTTTCCGGAGATCTACATGAGCTTTGCGCAACAGCCGCGGCTGATTCGCGGCAACCATCAGAGTCTTCGGTTGCGGCCGACGCTGGCGGTCCGCACCAGTCTCGGGCCTGCGGCGGTAGAGGATGCGGTCCGGAAAATCGTTGCGCGCCTCGATTCGGAACTTCTCGTCCACGACATCAAGCGGCTGGTAGACTCCGTGGCCGACCGCAGTGGTCTCGAGAGGTTTTATTTGCGGCTGCTGGGCCTGTTCGCAGCCCTCGCCCTGGCGTTAGCAGCAGTCGGCGTTTTCGGGCTGATGCATCATTCGGTGGCTGAGCGCGTTCACGAGATAGGAATTCGAATGGCGCTGGGCGCGGAGACCACGAACGTACTGTGGATGATTCTGCGGCGCGGCCTGGCACTCGCCGGAGCCGGAGTGGTATTTGGCGTCGCTGCCGCCGTGGCCGCGACAAGATTAATCGAACGGTTCCTGTATGGAGTTCAGCGTACGGATGCATTAACGCTCGGCGCGGTTGCGGCTGTGATGATCGCGGTGGCCGTCGCAGCCTGCTATATTCCCGCCCGCCGCGCAATGGCGGTAGATCCGATTGTGGCCTTACGTCAGGAGTAGAGAGCGCATCGCCCCTTGACAAGTCCCATCGCCCGGCCGCGGCTACAGCCCTGACGCCGCCACTTTTTCCTGCCGGAACGCCCCCGCCGTCGTGGCCGTATCCACGAAGGTCTCAAACCTCACAATCTTGCCGTCACGGATCGTGAACAGCATCGACCACGGACTTTCCAAGACTCTCCCCGTCGCCTTGGCTTTTGCCTGCCACCACCCAAACGCGCCCACCAGGTCGCCCGCCGCTGTGAAGTGCCTTGGCTCAAACCGCAGAAGTTCCACCGAGTCCCACAGCCGTTCGAAGAATTTCAGTACCCCGCCGTGACCGTAAAATACTCCGGCATAGGGAATGTCAGGCCCCCCAGGTTCTACCCACTCTACGTTGTCTGCCAAGTGATTCAGGATCGCGCGGAGGTCTCTGCGCACGAATTCAGAGAACGCCTCCCGAACCAGTTGAATGTTTTCTAACTCCATGCCCGGCTCTCCTCTCTGCGCACACGACTAGCTGCAACAATGTACGAGACCCTGCCGGAAATGGATGTAGTCTTCGATTAATAATTGAGATTTTTGACGATTCAGTGCTCAATCGTGATGAATCGATAGCACGTTTATTGCCTAATCACGATGACAGCCGACCCGGGCCTTAATTCCAGCCGATCGATGCCATATCCCAACTCGAATGGTTTACCTACTTTCGCATCAGGATAATTAGGACTTAAGTAATAGTCTATGACGTACTGTAGCACTCGACCCTCAATCGAAACCCCGGATATTTCCACGCTCTCCACGTCCACCGTCGCAAGACCCGCCTTCGACCGAATCCGCGTTTTGACCCGAACCGGTCTCTCGCCCTCCAGCAACCTCGACATCAGCCATCCGGGCGGTTTGCCGCGTGCCTGCCTGATCTTCAGGAAATCCACCATGGCCGACCCGGTGGCCTGCTGCTCACCCAACTCCAGCTTCGGATCCCGGACACCCGGCGGACCCACTTCGCCTAGTTCCGCGTTCAACCAGGCATTCAATTCCCTTTGAGAAAGCGTCACCCGCGACCCGGGACGAAGCCGCTCGCTGCGCAGCCTGTCGAACTTGTCGCGCGCTGAAGCATAGTCTGACTGGGGTCCCGCGGTAAGCGGCGCCAGAAAGAAAATCCAGATCCAGGCTCGGCGCCTCATAGTCTCATTATACCGGCGCCCTCGTTTTGGCGCGCCCACTGCCAGCCCGTGATAGCATTACCGCCGTGGCCTCCGTTTCCCAACCAGTCCGCGCGACTCGCCCCACGCCGTCTCCCACCGCCGGCCTTGCCCTGCTATTTGCGATCAACATCCTGAATTTCTACGACCGTCACGTCCCCGGCGCTCTCACCGAACCGATCCGCAAGGAGTTTCAGCTCTCCGACACGCAAGTCGGCTGGCTCACGACGGCTTTCACTCTGCTCTACGCGGTCGTCGGA
>JBOGMR010000478.1:0-4188 GCA_050746825.1 Bryobacteraceae bacterium
GTTCCACTCGTACCACCCATCGGAACAATTGTTCCGGCAACTGCCGTCGTTGTCGCAGATGCGCGTGTTGTGGCACCAGCCGTCGAACTGGTGATCGTTGCGCTTCGGGCCGTAGTTGGACGAGACACCCCAGTTTCCGAATGGGGCCGAGTGGATGACGCCCGATGCGTCCTGGCACTCTGCGTGGACCGGGCCGAACACCTTGCGCGCCTGGTTCAAACCGGTCACCGATAAACGGCACACCTGGCCGGGGAGGGTCTGAGGAAGCAGAGCGAGAATCGCCACGGTCCGAATGTTCAAGATTCTCATGGTGGAGGGTCGTGGATCACTTGAGATGGACGGGCTGAGTGAACGCGCCGTTTCCGGCCGAGTCCCAGACGGCGAACCGGACCCATTTCTTGCCGGACGCGTCGAAGGGCACCCGGAAGCGATTGCTCGCGAACGGCGCCAGTTCGGTTGCGGATACGATTTTTCGGTCCGTTGTGTTGCCGTCGCCCCAAACTAGCTCGACGAACTCCAACGGAAAAGTCCATTCGACTTCCGCCGCGAAGGTGCGCTTGGCGCCCGTCCCTTCGAGGCCGTAGTTGCGGAACAGCACTTCGCCGGTTGTGACGAAAAAGTCGCCCGCACGCATCGCGCGCAGAATCGGGCCCCAGTCTTCGTCGAATTTCGGGAGCCGCGCGAGCTTGATGTAGTTCACCACCAGGTGCGGATAGGTCTCGTCGTCCGGAAACTTCTGATAGGTGTCGCCCTCGGCCATCATGTATTTCGGCCCGGCCCAGTTATTCATGTCGTCGAGCACGCCGAAGCACCTCGTTTCGCACAAGCGCTTTTCGGATTGATCGACGGGCAAAGATTGATACGACGCTCCCAGAAAACGGTCGCTCCGGAAATGCGGCATCTCGCGAACCGCCTCGGGATATCCGGACGATCCCTTCGTGCGCGGGTGCGCCTGCCACATCAGCCCCTGCTCCCGCTTCAGCATTTCGAGCTCTTCTGCCGGCGACCCGACGTGATACACCGTTCCGTACTTCGGGTCCTGCTCGACGAACTGCTGGTCAGGACGGCGGACGTGCGTCCAGTAGACCGGCTTCGGAAATACGGTCGTGTAATGGCCGCCGAAAGTTGCATCCGGCTCCTCGCCAGGCATGATCAGGAAGCTGCGGTCCGAGTGGCGCCTGCAGCCGTCGAAATAGACCTGCTGCTCTTTCAGACGCAGCGGCCCGTGATCGTTCGGGTGGCCGTCACCGTGGAAGTCGGACATCATCGCGATGTTGATGCCGAGGCCGCGAAATACCGGAAGCCAGGTGGGCTGCATATCGATGGTCCCGGCGTCGGAGAGTTGCTCGTTGAAGTGCGTGTGAAAGTGGCTAACCGCGACCTGGTATCCCGGCATCGCCTTGTACGTGTCGTCATGCGTGAAGGCCAGGGCGGCCTGCTGCGCCGCGCGGCTGTCATCGGGGCTCAAGTAATAATAGACGGGCATGTGCTGCCAGGCGCCCGGCGGCGCATTGTACAGCGCGAAGTTGCCGCGATAGCGGCGCGACTGATTGACCCTGCGGTTCCACACGTCGTCAGAGACGCCGGCCGGCCGGTATTGCTCCTCGCGCTCGGCCTGGCGGACGCCTGCGGCGAAGGTCGTGTCATCGTCTTTGCGGTACCACACATAGCCGAGGTTCAACTCGATCTCGCGGGCGAAGAAAAACCTGTGAGGCGGAGGAAAGATCGCGATCGCGCCGGCGCCGGCTTCGACGATCGCCAGGCGATTGCGCGCGCGTAGTGCGACGCGGTCCGTATTTCGCGCACCGCCGAATTCGTAACTCTGCCAAGCCCGCGCAACGTCCTGCCAGACCACGCGCCGGGCCTGGTCCACGCGAAACCCTGTGAGGCCCGCGTCGTACTTATAGGCCACCGCAGGCTCTTCGGTCTTCGCGATGGCTTCCTGCCGAAGCAGGTTCGTCCCGCGGTACACAGTGAACCGTAGCTGCCCCGCGAAGATTCCCATCGAGAGGCCGGGGAACGAAACTTCGAGGCGCGCGCCATCGGTCTTCACCTGGCAGCCGGTGGCTTTGTAAGTCGCTTTGGCCCGGCGAATTTCCGAAGCGTTGCGCGGAAAATCCGGATTGATGCCTTTGATACCGGGCACCTCGAGCGGCGCATCCCAAAACACTTTCCACTTTTCCTGTTCCAGGTATTCCGGCGCGAGCAGCTTCAGATTCCGCAGCGGCGCGAGCTGCTGCTCGGAAATCCGCCGCTTGCCGCTGGTCACTTCAAATTCCGGAGTGAGGTCGCGTCCTAATACGGCCCAGTTGCCGTTGCCCTTCTTGACCGCCAGTTCACCGATGACCGGCGCTCCTGAGCGAACGGAGAACAGCGCGCGCAACTGCTGATCGCGCTGGCCCTGCCACGTGACCAGCAGCCCGTCCGCGCCGGCTTGCGCCCGCAGCCCATCGAGCGGCTTGTATTCGCGCAGGTCGCAATTCAGACTCTGGGCGCAAGCTGCACCACAGGTCAACAATGCGGAAACAATAAGTCTATGGGGTGTCATGACGGAATTAATGCCGTTGAAGGCCAGTATACACCGTGTGAAGCACTAATCGCCTTGAATGGTGTGGCGGTGGATCGAGCGTGCTTTCCCCGTCGATTCGTCCACATCAATTATCACCGAGTGCAACTCGACTGACTGGCGCGCGCTTTCCATCCGAACGGGCATCGCGGTCAGGAATCGCTTGAGGATCGCCTCGCGGTCGACGCCGATCACGCCGTCGTAGGGACCAGTCATCCCTGCGTCCGTCTGGTAGGCGGCGCCCCCGGGGAGTACGCGAGTGTCCGCGGTCGGCACGTGCGTATGGGTGCCTACCACAGCGGAGACGCGGCCGTCGAGGTACCAGCCCATTGCGATTTTCTCGCTGGTGACTTCGGCATGGAAGTCGACAAAGCGCACTTTCACCGACGGGTCGAGAGCCGCGAGGATGCGGTCGGCCTCGCGAAACGGGCAATCGATGTTGGCCATGTAGGTACGGCCCTGCAGGTTCAGAATAGCGCAGGGGACGCCGCTGCCGGTCCTGGTGACGAGCAGCCCCTGGCCGGGACAGCCGGGTGGATAATTGGCGGGGCGCAGCAGCTTGGGATGCCCGGCGAAGTAGTCATAGATTTCACGCTTGTCCCAGATGTGGTTGCCGGTAGTGAGCGCGTCGAGGCCGATCTCGACAAGTTCATCGGCGATCGAAGGCGTGATGCCGAAACCGCCCGCTGCATTCTCCGCGTTGGCGATGGCGAGATCGATCCGCTGTGTCTTGACGATGTCGGCGAGGTGATCGGCGACAATGCGCCGCCCGGGCGAGGCGAAGATGTCGCCGATGAAGAGAATTTTCACTTGTGGACGGAGGCGAGCAGCGCTCGCGTCCTCTCCTCGGAATGCCGCGTTGCGGTTTCGATTGCGGAGATCAGCATGGAGCGCAAGCCGTGCCGCTCCAGTTCGTGGATCGCGGAGATGGTGACGCCGCCGGGCGTGATCACCTGGTCGCGCAGAATCGCCGGGTGAAGCTGGGTCTCGCGCACCAGTTTGGCGGCCCCGAGCACGGTTTGCTCGGCCAGGCGCGTCGAGACTTCGCGCGACAGGCCCATCTTAAGGCCCCCGGCGATCATCGCCTCGATCACCATGTAGACGTACGCCGGGCCGCTGCCCGAAAGTGCGGTGACGGCGTGCATGAGTTCTTCTTCGACGAAGACCACGACGCCGACTGCGCAAAAGATCTCCTCGATCACGCGACGCTGAGCCGCGGTGCACTCGGCGTTTGCGGCGACGGCGGTCGCTCCTTCTTCGACGACGACCGGGATGTTGGGCATCGCGCGGAAGATCGGCAGGCGTTGTCCGGCGAGTTCTTCGATCAGGGCGATCGGGACGGATGCCGCGAGCGACAGGAGTATCTGGTCTTCATGCAGGACGTCGCGGATTTCGGCCAGCACTTTCGGAAGAGTCGCCGGTTTAACGGCGAGCATGACCAAGCCGGCATTCCCGGCGGCCTCGGCGTTGCCGCCGGCGGTCACCTGGATCTGGTATTTTTCGGACAGCTCGACGGCGCGTTGCGGCGTCCGCACAGTGGCCACGAGCCGGTCACGGTCTACCACGCCGACTTTCAGGATGCCGCCGATGAGTGCCGCCCCCATGTTGCCTGCGCCGAGGAC
>JBOGMR010000479.1:0-5289 GCA_050746825.1 Bryobacteraceae bacterium
TGATTCAGTGGCCGCGCTGCAGCGACGGTGGCAGGCACCGGCGCTTGCGAGGCGCTCATTTATTGTCGTCCCACGGAATGGAATGGTCGGAAGTCACCGCCCACATTCCGGGCGGCGAATCGAGCCGGAAGAAAGACCACGGTCCGGGAATCCAGGGGTAGCGCTCGATGACGGACGGATCGATGGTGACGCCGAGACCCGGCTCCTTCGACACCGTGAGCTCTCCCCGCTCGACAGCCAGCGGCTCAGCCAGCATCTCCGAGGCGAGCGGGAACGGATACATGCTCTTCACCGTACCGGTCGAGTAAACCGGATATTCCAGCCACTCGACCACCGGCTCGGGCCAGCAGATCCCGAGCTGCGCAGCCGCGATCACTTCGAGCGCCGTGCCCCAACTGTGGAACGCGAAGCGAAGGCCCTGGCGCGCGATCTCCGCGAAGATGCGCCGCCCCATCGTGAAGCCGCCCTGGCAGCACACGTCCATCTGGACATACGTGACTGCACGGCTGTGGATGAGGTCGAGGTAGCGGTCTTCGTTCGGCTCATGTTCTCCGCTGGCGATGGGCAGGTAATCTTTCTCTGTCAGACGGAGGTACGCCTCGTGATCGTCGGGCGGCATCGGCTCTTCCAGCCACGCGGCGTCGAGCGTTGCCAGCTCGCGCGCCATCTGATCGACGGTATCGGCGCTGTAGCTGCGGTCGCCCATGCGCCACCAGGTGTGCGCATCCACCATGAGATCGAAGTCGGGCCCGACCGCCTTGCGCATCAGGCGAACGGTCTCGAGGTCCTTATCCGGACCCATGCCAGGGCGCATTTTGTACGCGGAGAAACCGAGACCCGCCATCGTCGCAGCCTCTTCTGCGTAGCCTTCGGGAGCCATGTACATGCCCGCGCTGCTATAGAGGCGGATGGTGTCGCGTACGCGGCCGCCCACCAGCTCTGAAACCGGAACACCCAGCGCCTTACCGAGCACGTCGTAGAGCGCGACTTCTACCGCGCAGTAGACCTTGCGGAGTTCGAGGCCGCCGGCGCCGGGCCCCGCGAAGAATTTCACGCGCAACGCGTCGGGGTCGGCGAGGGTGAGGCCCTCGAGAAACGGAGCGATGGCCGACTCGATCGAGTGCTGTGCCTTTTCGCTCGGCGCGCCGGGCCCCCACCCCACCAGGCCCTTGTCGGTTTCCACGCGGATCAGCATGGCGTCGCGCTTGATGATGGTCCGCTCGCCCCCATAAAACGGCAGCTTGACCGGCTCGTCCAGCCGATAGGACATCAAGAATGAACGCACGCTGGTGATTTTCATGGCAAGCCCCTCAGGATAGCAAAGGTGGAACTTGCCTGTATAATCTACCTATGTTCAGCTCCAACCTTGCCCGCCGCGAAGTGATCCGCGGCGCCGCGCTGATGACGGCCGCTTCCTACTCCCGAATTCTCGGCGCCAACGACAAAATCCGCCTGGGTGTGATCGGCACGGGAGACCGCGGCCGTCACGACATGTCGCAATTTCAGCAGAACCAGTCGGTCGAGGTGGCGGCTGTGTGCGATGTTTACGCCGCACAGATCGACCTGGCGCGGCAGAAGGCGCCAAACGCGCGCAACTTCAGCGATCATCGCAAGTTGCTCGAGATGAAAGACCTCAACGTGGTTCTGATCGCGACGCCCGATCACTGGCATGCCCGGACCACAATCGACGCGCTCAACGCGGGCAAAGACGTCTACGTCGAAAAACCCCTGTCGCTGACGATCGAAGAGGGGCCGCGGGTCGTCAAAGCGGCGCGGGTGAACGACCGCATCTGCCAGGTCGGCATGCAGCAGCGCTCCGGCAAGCATTATCTCGAAGCCAAGGCTGAATATGTAGACAAGGGGAAGCTCGGAAAGGTAACGCTGGCCCGAACCTGGTGGCACGGCAACGGCTACCACCTGCGCCGCGCGCCCGCGTCGCTGCAAACCAAGCCGAGCAACCTCGACTGGGCGCGGTTCCTCGGCCCGGTGAAATGGCGCGACTACGATCCGCAGCAGTACTTCAACTGGCGCGCGTATCTCGACTTCGGCGGCGGTCAGGTAACCGATTTGTTCACCCACTGGATCGATGTGGTGCACATGTTCCTCGGCCAGGAAATCCCGCACTCGGCATCGGCGGCGGGCGGCGTATACCATTACAAAGACGGCCGCACCGCTCCCGACACCATCAACGTGCTGCTCGAGTATCCGGCCCAGCTCACCGCGACGTTCGAGGCGACGCTCGTGCCCGGCATCACAGGCGCAGCCGTCGAACTGTGCGGCGCCGAAGGCCGTCTCTGGATCGATCGCGGCCGGTATGAGTTCCATCCTCGGGGCCGCAACGTGCAGCCGGCTATTGTCAAGGCGGCGCCGGGAGACATGACGCTCGACCACGTTAACAATTTCCTCGACTGCGTGCGCAGCCGCAAGCTGCCGAACGCCGACGTGCTGATCGGCCACCGGTCGGCCCAGGCGTCGCACCTCGGCAACATCGCGTACATGCAGAAGCGGCGGATCAACTTCGACACCGTCCGCGAGGAGATCCAGCCGGTATAGGCGCGCGGTTTTGCCTTAAGCCCCACATTTATTCAGAACTTTTTTCCACTCTCCCGCGTCTGACAGTCTGAGGAGATGGACACATGCCTAAACCGGAAGCCGAAAAAATTGTAAAAGCTGTGTTGTACTGTCCGCTCTGTACGCGCTATGTGGACGGCGATGTCCGCACCGATGTGAGGAAGCCGCACGTGGCGCCGGGGCAGAAGTGCCCGCGCTGTTCGTCGAGCCTCGACGCCGCGATTGTGGTGCAATTCCCCAAAGCAGCGTAACAACACTGCTTACCCGGAGTGCGCAACCCGGTACCTCGGCAGGACTTTTTGAGCGTCCTTCCGGTTGTGCCGGCTTTGGATTTCTGCGATAGTAGAAATCGGAGGCGGGGGAGGGGGCAGATGAAACGCAAGTCGCAAGTCAAATCCGAGCCGGTAATATCGCCGGAAATTCTGGAACAAGCCAAGCAGTCGCTGGTTTCGGATCGGCTGAAGAAGCCTCCGCAGAAGTGCTCGGTCTGTGGCGGGGAGTCCGCGATTGAAGGACCCGAGCAGCTTTGCTGGGTCTGCCGGCGGCTGAAAATCAGCGCCTGGCGCGAGATCGAGCAACAAATGCCCGCTCAGGAGTAAACCGGCAACTCCGTCCCGATTCCTTCCGAAATCGCCTGTTCGTAGACATACCCTGCCGCGGCGACATCTTCCACCGCCAGTCCCAGAGACTTGAATATCGTGAGCGCGTCGTCGCTTGGACCCCCTCTGACGTCCTGCAACTCAACCACGCGCGTCCAGGCATCCTCGCGGAATGCGAGCAGCAAGTCGCCGGACTCGATGCGAGCCTGCTCCAACGAGTCCACCGCGATGAGGTCGGCGCGGCGAATCAGCTCAGCCGGGAGTTCGCGGCGCTGCTCGTGGTTCGAACCCATCGCGTTGATGTGCACGCCGCGTCCGATCCAGCCGTCCTCAATCACCGGGTCCCTGGCATTGGTGGCTGTCACCACAATCGTTGAGCCTTCGACCGCCTCCCTGGCGGTTTCGGTCGCCCGTACATCCAGCTCGAATTTGCGGGCAGCCTCCTTTGCGAATGCCGCGCGGTTCTCCGGCGACCGGCTCCACACCTTGACCGAGCGTAGCGGGCGCACGCACGCGATGGCCTCGAGCTGGCTCCGCGCCTGGAATCCGCTGCCGATAATACCGAGCGTGTCCGCGTCATTCCTTGCGAGCAGTGCCGTGGCATGCCCGCTCACCGCGCCGGTGCGGATCTGGCCCAGGGAATTGGCTTCAAAAAGCGCCAGCGGCTTTGCGTCATCCGCGCGGTACAGCAGGAAGAGGAAATGCGCGCCCTGCCGCGGGTGGGTCGAATAGATCTTCGCGCCGAAGTATTTCTCGGTCGCGCCAGCCATGTAATGAAGGGCTGATCCGGTTGGGAGAATCAGGCGCCGGCGAGGTTGATTGGCGGCCCGCTGCGTTGCCAGTTGAGCGAAAACCCCGCGCATCAGCTGTAAGGCGGTGCGCATTGGCAGCAGACGGCGGACGTCCTCTTCACGGAAGAAGCGCATGCGGCTTCAGTTCGTTGCCGGGAGGTTCGAAGAGGGCGCCACCGAGTCGCCGTTGTAGTCCTTCGGCATCGCGATCCAAGCCACCAGGTAGGCCAGAAAGCCTGTGCCGGCGGCGAGCGCCACCACGATCCACACAATCCGCACCAGCGTCACGTCGACATTGAGATAGCGTGCGAAGCCCGCGCACACGCCTGCGATCTTTTTCTCCTTCATCGGCCGAACGAGGCGCCGGCGCGGGACTTCAGGCCCGGCCGCCGTTTCCGGCAGAGTCGATTTGCCGCACGACGAACAGAACTTGTCCTCCTCTTGCAACTCCCGGCCGCAGTTGGTGCAGAACATGACGCCTCCCTTTCCTAGAGTACGAGACTGGCGGGGCGAAAGTTCGTCGCCTTCACAGCTTCACGCTCACCGACACGCCATCCCGGATCGGCAACAGCGTCGTGTGGAACTCCCGCGACGCCCAGAGCCTCCGGTTGAACTCAACCACACCGCGGTCCTCTTCGGTCTGCGGATTCAGTACGCGCGCATGCCAGAGCGTATTGTCGGTAATGAACAAGCCGCCTTTCCTGAGGCGCGCCGGAACCGCATCGAGCACCGCCGGGTACCCTTCCTTATCGACATCGTTGAAAATCACGTCAAACGACCCTGGCGTTGCCGCGAGCGTCGACAGCGCGTCTCCCACGTGGACCTGAATCCGGGACGCCACGCCCGCGCGCTCGAAGAAGCCGCGCGCCATCCTCGCGTTCACCTGGCTCCCGTCCGAATAGTGAACTTCCGCATCAGGCCCGGCGGCGCGCGCCAGCCAGATCGTCGAATAGCCAATGGCGGAGCCCAGCTCGAAAATGCGCCTGGCGCCGGAGATCATCACCAGCGCCGCCAGAAACTGCGCCACTGGCGGGCCGATAATCGGGATACGTTTCGCTGCGGCCAGCGCCTCCATCTCCGACAGCACTTCGTCGCGGGGCGGCAGCAGATCCTGCATGTACCGCTCGATCTCGGGATTCACGATCATACTCAGGAGTCCCGGAACACGCGATCGATCACCTTGTCGACGTTACGGATCTGCCGCTCGAGCGAAAACGCCTGCTCGATCTTCTCGGGACTCAATGCCGCACGAACGCGCGGATCCGACTCGATGACGGCGCGGAAGTCCGACCCAGCCTCCCAGGCCTGCATGGCGCGCTCCTGCACGA
>JBOGMR010000480.1:0-3522 GCA_050746825.1 Bryobacteraceae bacterium
GCTTCCATCTTCTCCAGAAATTCCTGGTGGCAATAGATGGGGTTGCCCGGTTGGGCGGGCGTCCAGTCATCGAAGGGGAGGGCGCCTGGTTCGGCGATGGCGGTCATTGCTGAAACTACATTTTGGCATGTTTTTTGGCCGTGGGCGCGAGCCTCGAGAGATTCATCGGTTTGACACCTTGATGCTCGTGAACTAGCATCAAGATGTGCGTACTACTTTGACGCTGGACGACGAAGTTGCCGCCAGGCTGAAGCAGGAAGTCCGAAGATCGGGCCGCTCGTTCAAAGAAACGGTGAATGAGCTGTTGCGCGAGGGGCTGGCAAGCCGAAAGACAGTGCGGGCGGCGGCGCCTCCTCTGGTCAAAGCTCGCGATCTCCGTCTGCGGCCGGGCTTCAATCTGGATAATGTCGAGGAGCTTCTCGACCAGCTCGAAGGTTCGGTGCGCCGATGACCTTGACGGATGCCAATATCCTGCTATACGCCTTCGATCCCTCGAGCGCGCAACACGCCAAGTGCCGGCGATGGCTCGAGAAAGCGTGCCAGGGCTCGGAGCTGGTTTTGTTGTGTTGGCCGGTGATTCTGGCGTTCTTGAGGATTTCGACCAACCCGCTTGTCTTCGAGACGCCGCTATCGATGGAGGAGGCCGCCGCGGTGGTGACGAATCTGCTGGAGCAGCCGGCAGTGCGTGTGATTCAGCCGGGTGAAGACCATTGGCGAATTCTTGCGGGGCTGTTGCGGACGTCGCAAGCGCGTGGCTCGCTCGTCATGGATGCACACCTTGCGGCGCTGGCGATGGAGCACGGAGCGACCGTGTGCACGACCGACCGGGATTTTTCCAGGTTTGAGAAATTGAAAGTGTTCAGCCCTGTTGGGTGAAGGGCTGGAGTGAGCCGGGAGTCCGGGCGTAAATTTCAAAGTTGCTGCCGAGGCGGCGGAGAGCGGGGACGCGGACCACGGCGTCGTCGAGGGCGCGGGTAAGGCGGTAGGCGGAGCGCCAGCCGGGGAACAGGCCGGCCATTGGGGAAGAAACGAAATCGTAGTAGTCGTGTTGCGCTTCGAAGCCCGCGGCCCGAAATCGATCGGCGGTTTGAGCGGCGTCGAGCTCGCGCTCGTCGGGGGTTTGATAGCGGCGCATGAGGCCGGGAACGATCACGCGGCCGATGGCGCCGGACAGGCGCATGCGGCTGGGGTCGAGCGAATAGAAACGGCCGCCGGGATTGAGCAGAGCGCGGATGCGCCGGGGAGCCGCGTCGAGGACGTCGCCGGGGAGGTGGTGGAGAAAGAAGATGGCGAAGATGACATCGTAGGTTCCCTTGACCGTATCGAGCGAGCCCTGCTCAAAGCTCGCGTTGGCAATCCGCGCGGCGCCGGCGTCGGCGCGGGCTTGCTCGATGGCGCGCGGGGACAGATCAATGCCGGTGAGCTGACGGACGTGAGGCGCCAGCAGCAATTCCGTATCGCCAATCCCGCAGCCGAGGCTGAGGACGCTGGATGATGAGCCGGCGCCGGTACGGGAGAGGATGCGCTGGACCATGTGGGCGCGCAGGGCGCGGACCGCGGGACGCGCGAAGTGTTTCTGCGCGAAGCCGGAATAGAGGCGTTCGTGATATTCGAGCTCGCGGTCGAGGACGCCCACGAGGTCAGGATAGCGCGGGTGAGCTTTCGGGCGCGGCCGTGGCGGATGCGAAGTGTTCCCGGACACGGCGGGCGGCGGACCGGCCGGCCACGCGCGCGAGCGCGTCCTCCGAAGCGGCGCGCACCAGCTCGAGACTCCCGAATTCGCGCAGGAGTTTCTGCAGCGTGATCTTGCCGACGCCGGGGATCGATTCCAGTTCGGACGTCAGGCGAGCGGCGTTGCGTCGAGTGCGATGGAACGTGACGGCGAAACGGTGGGCTTCGTCGCGGATCGACTGAATCAGGTGCAGGATGGGCGAGTAGCGGTCGAGGACGATAGGTTCGTCTTCCTGCCCGAGCACGTAGATGATCTCCTCGCGCTTGGCGATTGAGGCGATGGGCTGGTTGATCACGCCGATCGAATCGAGCGCTTCGGCGGCGGAGTGCAACTGGCCGATGCCGCCATCGATCAGTACCAGACCGGGGAACGCCGCGTTTTCCCGCTGGAGCCGCGAGTAGCGGCGCGTGACGACCTCGCGCATGCTGGCGAAATCGTCATTGCCGATGACGCCGCGGATGATGAACTTGCGGTAGCCGGACTTCTTCATTCGCCCGTCTTCCCAGACAACCATACTGGCGACCTTGTCGGTGCCCTGGATGTGAGAGATGTCGAAGCACTCGATGCGTTTGACGGCGCCGGGGAGGGCGAGCGTGTCCTGGAGCGCCTCCTGGATGGCGCGGGAGGAGGGCTTCATCACGCAGAAGCGCGCGTCGAAGCTGTGCTTGGCGTTGGTGGAGACCAGCTCCAGCAGCGCCTTTTTTTCGCCGCGCTGAGGCGTCCGGATTTCGATGCGGCGGTTGCGTTTTTCGCTGAGCAGCTCTTCGAGAGCCTCGCGATCTTCGAAGTCGACCGGGACGTGGATGATGGCGGGAATGTAGTCTTGCTCGAGATAGACCTGTTTGATGAGCGCGGCGAGGAAGGCGGACTCGTCGTATTCGAGCTGGTCTTCCCAGAAGAACTCGCGGCGGTCAACGATGCGGCCGTTGCGGACGTGGAACAGATTAACGGCGACGAGCGGCGGTTCGGCGTAGGTGGCGAAGATGTCGATGTCGCCGCCGCTGGCGCGCGCAATTTTCTGGCGCTGGCCAAGTTCCTCGACGGTGGAAAGGAGATCGCGGAGCGAGGCGGCTTCTTCGAAGCGCGTTTCGCCGGAGGCTTTCTCCATGCGGGCGCGGAGCTGCTCGGCGAGGTCGGCGTGACGGCCTTCGAGAAACAGGCGCACGTTGCGGACGGCGCCGGCGTATGCGGCATCGGTGGTGAGCCCCTCCACGCAGGGGCCGAGGCAGCGGTGAATGTGGTACTGGAGGCAGGGCTTGGGGTGGAAGCGCGTCAGATCGACCTTGCAGGATGGAACCAGGAAATGGCGATGGATGAAGTGCACAAGGCGATGCGCGAGGTTTCCAGGAAAGTAGGGGCCGTAGTAAGTAGAGCCGTCTTTGCGCAGTCGCCGCGTGACGTAGACACGCGGGTAACGCTCGCTGGTGAGCTTGATATACGGGTACGTCTTGTCGTCGCGAAGCAGGATGTTGAATCGCGGCTTCCACTGCTTGATGAGCTGATTTTCGAGCGCGAGCGCTTCTTTGTTGTTGTCGACGAGGATGTAGTCGACATCGCAGGCATCGGCGATGAGGGTGCCGGTTTTGATATCGGAGAGGCGCTCGTCGGAAAAGTAGCTGCGCACGCGGGCCCGCAGGCTGTTGGCCTTGCCGACGTATATGACCTTGCCGGCGGCGTCCTTGTAGAGGTACACGCCCGGCGCGAGGGGAAGCTGCGCGGCCTTGTGACGGAGGTCCATGGGCGTTCGAGCAAGCAAGCTGTGCTGCGGGGATTGATTTTCATGATAGCAC
>JBOGMR010000481.1:0-7570 GCA_050746825.1 Bryobacteraceae bacterium
GAGCGAGCCCGTTGTACATGCCGAGGAATTCAGCCTGCGGCGGCGGTCCGTTGCGGGAGCAGGCGGAAAGGAACAGTGTCAGGGCAATTGTGGCGGAACCGTGAACAAGCGTCCCGGCGAGCCGGGACGTGGCAGGCTGCGAGCCTGCGCCACATTCAAGCGGTCGCAATCGTTTCGCGGCGCGCGCGGTGATAACCGGCCAGCGCCTGATTCGCAGCCACGATCGTTGCGAGCTGATCCACCACCCGCGCCAGGTCCTTACCGGAGACTGCCACATAGAGCTCGTCCTCCTGAATCTCGGTGTACGTACGGTTTCCGATGCACCCGCTGCTGGCCGCCACCCCACCGCCGAGGACTGCCGGCAGCGCCATGCACGTCGGCCGCGCGAGCAGCGGCAGATTCATCGGCGCGCATGCACGCAGCGCGGCTTCTTGCAACAGCATCACCAGTCCGGGCTTTCCGGCCACGATCGCCACTGCCGGCTCGACTGGCGCATCCGCGAGCGGAGCGTAAACCACAATCTTCGGCGCGAAAGGCAGCCGAAGCACGCCGACGATTTCAACCCGAGCGTCTGCTCTAGCTCCGCGGCGCGCTCCGGCGGCAAATCGATCGAATGCTTGAAGCTGCCGACGACGGGGCAGTTGAAATGATCTTCGGGAACCGTGTAAAAAACGCGGCCCGCAGCGGCGACCCGCCAGAAGCTGCAGCCCGAGGGCATGGTGCCTTCAAATCGTGCCACGGAAGCGGGAGGCGAATCGAGGTAGGAAACCGCGACTGGCCGCCTCCGCAGCGACAGCCGCTCGCTGAGCGTTTCCTCCAATTCCGCATAGTTGGGCATGCCGTCCAGGATATCATTGCGCTTATGATATGCTTTGCGGGGATTTGTTATGACCAGACGCGATGCGTTGGGCGTGTTGATGGCAAGTGCGGCCGCCGGTGCGGCGGCGAACCGGCCGCCGCTGTGCCTGTTTTCGAAGCACCTGCCGAAGCTGGGCTACAGCGATCTCGGCAAGGCTGTCAAAGAAATCGGATTCGAGGGCGTGGATCTAACGGTGCGCGCCGCCGGTCACGTGCTGCCGGAGAAAGTGGCGGTGGATCTGCCGAGGGCGCTTGATGCGATTCGCGCGCACGGAGTCGCGGTCCCGATGATCACTACGGGCCTCATTTCTGCAAGCGACCCGGCCGCACGGCCGACGATCGCCACCGCGGCAAAGGGTCGCGTGCCCCTGTTCAAGCTCGGCTACTGGCGCTATAAGGGCAGCGACATCGAGCGGCAAATCGAACAGGTCAAATCGGACGCGACTGCCCTGGCGGCTCTGGCCAAGGATTTCGGCGTGGCGGCGGGCTTCCATAACCACTCCGGAAGCTACGTCGGCACGGCCGTTTGGGACACGCGCGCAATCATCGCGGGCCTCGACCCCGGATCGATCGGTTACTACTTCGATCCCTGCCACGCCACCGCGGAAGGCGGCGAGTATGGCTGGCGCCTGAGCCTCGATGTCGCGCTGCCGCGCATGAAGATGGTCGCGTTGAAAGATTTCTATTGGGCCAAGTCCGGGGGCAGGTGGAGGATGACCATGTGCCCGATGGGCGAAGGCATGGTTGACTGGAAGACGTTTTTCGCGCGGCTCGCGGCGGCCAGGTTCGCAGGACCCGTGTCGCTGCACGTCGAATACGAAGCGGCCGACGAGCGCGCCGCAATCGCGCGCGACTTTGAGTTCGCGCGCAAGGCCATCGCAACCGCATATGGAGCGTGAACCATGAGCGTTAGAATCTGCATGTCGATTGTCGTCGCGGCCGGAATTCTCGCGGCCGCGGAACAGGGTTGGTATCCGCATGAAGGCGGGCTGATGAAATATCGCGTCAACATCCGCTTCGGCGAAGAGCCCGACACGATGCCGGAGGGCTGGAAGTTCGGACGAGTTTCCTCGGTCGCCACCGATGCGGCGGCCAAAGAGGTGTTCGTCTTTCACCGCGGCAAGAAGGCCGACCCGATCGTAGTCTTCGACGCGAAGGGCAACTACCTGCGGTCGTGGGGCAAGGGAATGTTCGGCAATCCGCACGGGATGCGCGTCGATCGCCAAGGCAATGTCTGGATCACCGACAATGGCGATCACCAGGTGATGAAGTTCACCCCCAAAGGCGAACTGCTCCTCACGCTCGGCATTAAGGGAAAACCGGCGACCGACGAAAAGACCTTCAACCGGCCCACCGACATCGCCTTCGCGCCCACGGGCGAATTCTATGTCTCGGACGGCTACGGCAACTCGCGCGTCGTGAAGTTTTCACGCCAGGGCACGTATCTGATGACGTGGGGCAAGCGAGGCGCCGGTCCCGGCGATTTCAACACGCCTCATTCCATCGCGACCGATTCAAAGGGCAACGTCTACGTCAGCGATCGCGAGAACAATCGCATCCAGATCTTCGACGCGAACGGAAAGTTCCTGCGCCAGTGGAATCATCTGGGTGCGACGCAGAACATGTTCATCACGCCCAAGGATGAAATGTGGATCATCACGCACCGCGACAACATCGAGAACATCACCTACGACACGCTGGCGGGGCGGATCATGCGGATCGATCTGGCTTCGGGCAAGATTCTCGGGGCCATGGAAAGCCCGGGCCACTGGATCGACGTGACGTCAAGCGGGGAGATCTTCATCGGAAGCCTGACCGGCAACGTCTTCCGCTGGTATCCCGGCTGGCTCACTCGGAGCGCCGGCAGCGAAGAGGGTCTCCGTCCCGCTAATCAGCGCTGAGGGCGTCTCCGCGTGCGGTTCGGGCGTCGCGGGCTGCCCATTGGGTTGCGGCGCCACGGGCTGCGGCGCAGCGGCAGGCTCGGCGTTCATGCGCACTTCGCAATCGCAGCAGTCCGAGCAGCAGCGGCACTTTTCGCAGAGGTGATTCTGGCAGGCGTCTTTCGTGCACTGCACGCAGATTTTCGTCGATTCCTCTTCACAGATCGAACAGGCAAATGGCATCCGAGTTTCTCTCGATTCCCAAATTCCGTCTCTTACTGCATCCTACTTCTGCGGCGCCGGGCGCGGCGCTGCGGGTTTGGGCGCCGGCTGGCGAGAGACCGTGGTACGGCAGCGCTGCGCCTCCTGCTCGACCACCTGGAATTCCTGCTCCTTCAGCGCCGCCAGGTCCGTGACGTACTGGCGTAGCTGCTGCGCGCTAGTGCTGCTCTCCGACATGACGCCGGCTAACAGGTCTGCCAGCGCTGGATTTTGATACCTGCGGATCCCTTCGATCAATGAGCTGAGCGTGGTTTCGAGCGACTGGAGGCGGAACATGGTGTCGAGGGATGCCGTGAGCTTTTCCGGCTGGCGGCTCAGCGCCGCCACCGAGAGGCCGATGGATTCCACCTGGGTCTTGGCGGAGTTCCACTGCTGGGTGTAGGTGGCAGGCGCGCCTGCGGCCACCCAGTCCGCAGGGCGTAGCTGTTCCAGCATCGGCTGCAGACGGCGGACTTGCGTGCCGAGCGACTCGAGCGTCTTGCGGATGTCCCATTCTGCGGACACGCCGCTCTGCTGCGCCGTCGCCGGTCCAGCCGCGGAGAGAACGATCAGTAACCAGACCGCAAGTTTCATGGGGCCCTCTTCCACATGGTAGCAGGGGTGAGGCGCTGGGTCGCGGCGCTTGCAGCCTCGAGCTCCGAACTGATATGAAGTTCGGCATGCGCATATTCGCTGCACTGCTTTTCGCCGTCGCGGCTTCGGCTGCCGATCCCGAGATTGCGACGACTGTCGCCTTCACAGAAGGCCCCACCGTCGATGCCGACGGGAATGTCTACTTCACCGAGACTACGTTTCAGCGCATCATGAAGCTGTCCAAGGACGGCGCGCTCACGGTCTTTCGAGAAAATAGCAACGGGGCCAACGGATTGATTTTGGATGCGCAGGGCAGGCTGGTGGTCTGTGAAGGGGGAAGCAGGAGAACGGGCGGCCGTCCCCGCGTCACACGGACCGATTTAAAGACGGGACGGACCGAGGTGCTGGCGGACAATTTCGAAGGCATCCCGCTCAATCAGCCGAACGACGTGACGTTCGATGCGAAGGGGCGAATCTACTTCACCGATTTTCCGGGGCCGAATCCGGTGGGTGTCTACCGGATCGATCCGGACGGAAAGATCGCGCGGCTACTGGTTGCGCCACATATCGAGAAGCCCAACGGAGTCGCGATCGCGCCCGATGACAAGACGCTGTACCTGGTGGAGGCGAACGGCGTCGAAGGCGGCGCGCGTATGATTCGCGCCTACGATCTGCAGCCGGACGGCAGCGTGCGCAACATGCGCGTGTTCCACAATTTCTATCCGGGCCGCAGCGCCGATGGCTTGTGTATCGACTCGAAGGGGAATGTGTATGCGGCCGCAGGCCTGCATCGCCGCCGGGGCACACATGAAACGCTCGACACCAAGACCGGCGTCCACGTCTTCGAACCGAACGGAAAGCTGCTGAAGTTTATTCCGATTCCCGAGGACACGATCACGAACTGCGCCTTCGGCGGTGCGGAATGGAAGACGCTGTATGTGACGGCGGGAAAGACGCTGTTCAAAGTCCAGAGCGACATCCCGGGAACGCCGAGGTGAGCCGAAAACCCGGGCCAATCTGGCAACGGAATTATCTGCTTTAAACATGATGGAGGACAGGGATCGACCGGTTGGAGCGCGCGGAAACGATTGCCGCAATTCGGAGAGGGATCGAACAAGCGGAACGCGGAGAAGGCATGCCGCTTGAAGAAGCCGAACGCCGGCTCCGGAAGAAGCATGGCTTTTCTCGTTGAGATTGAACCTCAGGCGCTGAACGGCCTTGACGCTATCGCAGAGTACATTAAGAACGCGAGCAGTTTTGAGACTGCGGAAAGGTGGTTCAACGCGATGATGCAGGCGCAGGAAGTTCGCCTTCTCCTCAACGGCCGGCGCCGCTTGACTCCACTACCCGCGAGTTACGCTTGACCTTCGCTCCCCACCTTTGTGATATATTGTGTTTCGTTCCAGCAGAACTGATGGCATCCTCGTAACCGATTCAACTGTACGAAAGGAAGGTGTCTGGTGAGTTCAAAGAAAGACCCTGACGTAGCCCGCAAACCCAAGACTCGCCTGTCGCGACGCGGCTTTTTAGGCGGCGTCGGTATCGGCAGCGGCGCTCTGGGCACGGGCATACTGAGCACGGAAGCATTGGCGGAGCCACAGGGCGCGGCCACCGGGCCGGGGCCGGTTCCGGTGACTCTGAAGATCAACGGCAAGACACACAACCTGACGATCGAGCCGCGCGTGACTCTGCTCGATGCGCTGCGCAATCACCTGGATATGACCGGGGCCAAGCGCGTGTGCGACCGCGGGACCTGCGGCGCCTGCACCGTCATCGTCTCCGGAAAGGTCATGTACGGCTGCACGGTACTGGCGATCGACGCGCAGGGCAAGGATATTCAGACGATCGAAGGAATCTCGCAGGGCGCGCGGCCGCATCCCGTAAGCGCGGCCTTCGTCGCGCACGACGCACAGCAGTGCGGATACTGCACGCCGGGATTCGTGATGGCGGCCAAGGGATTCCTGGACCGCAACCCCAATCCGAAAACCGAGGAAGACGTCGAGAAGGGCTTGGGCGGCAACCTCTGCCGCTGCGGCACCTACGTCGGTGTCCGCAAAGCCGTGCTCGAAGCCGCCAGGGAGATGAGAGGAGGAAGAAATGCCTGATTATAGCTGGCCTCCACAGGGACAACGCCGTTTGATGGGCAAGCGGCACAACCGGCTCGATGGACTCGACAAATCGAGCGGGCGCGCGAAGTACGCGTCGGACCAGAACCCGCAAGGGCTGCTGTTCTCCGCGCTGCTCACTTCGCCGCATGCACACGCGCGCGTTCGCAGCATCGACATCAACGACGCCAAGAGTTCGAAGGGCGTCACCGCGGTCCGCGTGATCGCACAGGCGGGCACTGAGATCCAGTGGGCCGGAGCGGAAGTCGCGATCGTCGCGGCAACTAACGAAGAGCTGGCCCTCGATGCGGTCCGCAAGATCAAGGTGGACTGGGAAGTCTTGCCGCACCTGGTTCGCGAAGAGAACCTGCAAGCGGCCGGTCCCCGGGCCGTCGCCGGCGGCGAGCAGATCACGGGCGATCCGGACAAAGCCTTCAAAGAAGCCGAGGTTACGATGGAGGCATCCTACGCAATCCCGGTGCTCACGCATTGCTGCCTGGAGCCGCATGGCCAGGTCACGCACTGGAAAAGCGACGGGATCGAGCTGTGGCCGTCCACGCAAAACGTGAGCGGGATCGGCGGCGATCTCGCCAAGAGCCTGCAACTGCCCGCGACGCAAGTAAAGGTTCACATGGACCATGTCGGCGGCGGCTTTGGAAGCAAATTCGTTTCCGACCGCTGGGGCATCGAGGGCGCCCAGCTCTCTAAAGACAGCGGCGGCAAGCCGGTCAAGGTGTTCCTGGATCGCGCGACCGAGCTCACCATCGCGGGCGTCCGCGCCTCGGATTACGCCAAGATCAAGATCGGCGCGAAGAAGGACGGCGCCATTGTGGCCTGGGAGTCGAACTCGTGGAGCACCGGCGGCATGGCCGGCGGCGGCAGTCCTACGCTTCCCTACGTTTTCACCACGATTCCGAACCAGCGCAAGGTTCACACACCGGTGCGTACGAACACCGGCGGCGTCCGTGCGTGGCGCGCGCCGAACCATCAGCAGGCCTGCTTCCTGACCGACTCGGCCATTGACGACCTGGCGGCCAAGCTGAACATGGACCCGCTCGAGGTTTTCCTCAAGAACCTTAACTGGACACCGCGCGCCGATGTCTACCGTCAACAGATCCTGAAAGCCGCGGAGATGATGGAGTGGAAAAAGAAGTGGCATCCGCGCGGCGCGGGCACAGGCACGATCAGGAAAGGCGTCGGCCTGGCGATTCATACCTGGCAAGGCGGCGGTCACAATAGCAACGCGAAAACCAACATCCATCCCGACGGGTCGGTCGAAGTCGAGCTGGGCAGCCAGGATCTCGGCACCGGCACGCGGACGGCGATCGCGATCGTCGCGGCCGAGACGCTCGGCCTGCCGCTCAACGCGATCAAAGTGAAGATCGGCGACAACTCCTATCCGGTCTCGGGCGGTTCGGGCGGCTCCACCACCATCGGCGGCGTTTCGGCATCGACTCGCAAATCGGTGGTGAATGCACTCGATAAGCTGCTCGACACGGTGGCGCCCGGACTCGGCGTACCCAAGGATCAGCTCGAAGCCGTGGACGGCCGCATTCAGGTGCGCGGCAATGCGACGCGCAACCTGACGTGGAAAGCGGCTTGTGCCAAGCTCGGCGTCCAGACGGTTTCGGAAATGGGCAACAACGACCAGAAGAATCCCGGCAATCTGATTTCGGCCGGCGTCGGCGGCTGCCAGATGGCCGAGGTTTCGGTCGACACCGAGACGGGCATCGTGAAGATGATCAAGACCGTCGCGGTGCAGGACTGCGGAACTCTGGTGAATCTGAAAACCGCCGAGAGTCAGGTCTTCGGCGGCTGCATCATGAACATCTGCGGCGCGCTCATGGAAGAGCGCGTGATGGATCAACAGAC
>JBOGMR010000482.1:0-4706 GCA_050746825.1 Bryobacteraceae bacterium
CTGCGTATCTGGAAACATCGTTCGTTATCTCCTGCGAGTTGAATTTTGAAGCGATCGGCCCAGCGTGAGCCCCCGGGGACGCCCGCAGAGTCGCGCCGAGCCAATGCCGGATTGCTTCATTGACTTAGAGTGAAATTCACGTCGATCACGGTGATGACTTCCACCGGCTCGCCATTGAGCAGCGTGGGCTGGTAGAGCCACTGCTTGACCGCTTCCATCGCCGAGGGAACCAGCAAAGGGTGACCGCTGGCGGCGGTGAGATTCTGAATCGTGCCGTCCTTGCCGATGATGGCGTTGAGGCGCACCGTGCCCTGAATGCGCGCCTGCTTGGCAAGCTGCGGGTAGGTGGGCTTGGGTGCGCGAACGGTCTTGGCGGCCTGGACGTTGCCACCGACACGGATGCGCTGCGGAGCCGCCGGTTTCGGGGCTTCGACCTTGACGGGAGGTGGCGGCGGAGCAGCCGTGGGAATGCCGCCAATGATGCCGCCGAGCACGCCGCCGGTGACACCGCCGGGCACGCCACCGGGCACGCCGCCGACGACGCCCGTCACACCTGTGGACGGGGGCAGCTCTTCCTCTTTAATCATCGCGATTTCCTTCGGAACCGACTTGGGAGCCATCAACCGGCCGGCGTCGAACTGGCGCGGGATCACTTTGACTATTTTCACCGGAGCCGCAGCGGGAGGAGGAGGCGGAGGAGGAGGGGGCGGCGGCGGCGCCACCAGGAAGCTGGTGAGCTGCGTTTTCGGCAGCGCATCGGTGAAGAGCAGTGGAATAATGATCGCCACGACGATGCCGACTGTCTGCGCCACGAAGGACGCCAAGACCGTCCATGTCTTGTTGGTTTTCCCTACACCGTCGACAAAAGTCTGTTCAAACATACGACCTCCTCGTTTACTTAGCTTTTCTCGCCACCGGCTTTTGCGCCGGCTTTGCAACCTGCTTCGGCTCCGCGTTTGCTACCGGCCGCGCAGCCGGCGCGACCACCGGCGCCGTGGCCCGCTTGCGGCCCTCTACCCAGTCTTGCCAGAACAACACGATGGGGCTCGCGATGAACACCGTCGAATACGTTCCCACAATAATACCGACCACGAGGGCGAACGAGAACGGGTGCAGCACGGGGCCGCCGAACAGGAACAGCGCCATGACCGAAAGGAATGTCAAGCCCGAGGTCAGGATGGTCCGGCCCAACGTCTGGTTCACGCTGCGATTCATCAGGCTTTCCAGCGGCTCACGTCTGAGAATCTTGAGATTCTCGCGGACCCGGTCGAAGATGACAATCGTATCATTCATCGAATAGCCGACCAGAGTCAACAGCGCCGCGACGACGGTCAGATCGATCCGCTTATCGAACAGCGAAAAGAATCCAATGGTGATGAGAGTATCGTGAAAGACGGCCGTCACCGCGGCGAATCCGTAGATCCACTCGAAGCGGAAGCCGATGTAGACCAACATGCCGCCGAGCGCGTAAAGCGTCGCGAGGACCGCCTGCCGCTGCAGGTCCTTCGCCACCTTGGGTCCTACGATCTCCACCTGGCGGACGGTGAATGGCGCCAGATAACACTCTTGCTTCAAGGTGTTGATCACGGCGGCGTTCACTCCCGAAACACCGCTGAGCTGATCGAACGAGCTGAGGAGGCCGGAGCGAGGCGGAGTGTTTCGAAAGGCCAGAATATCTTTGACGAGTTGTACAAGCTGAGGTTCGGCGAGCTGCACTCCAGCCCGCTGCAAGGGATCGCGCAGCCGGCTCACGAGGGCTTCCTGACTGGCGTTGTTGAAGTCCAGCTTACCGCTTTGCGGCTCACCAAATGTGGCCGTGAGCGTATCAATCATCGTGCTGCGGCTCTTGTCGAGTTCCCGCTCATCCTTGAGCTCGGTGGTGATGATCACCTCGTTCTCCGCGTCCGCGAGGTTTTGCACCTGGACGTCGGACAGACCCCTGGCTGAGAGCGCCGAGCGAATCTTATCGACCGGCGGCTGGCTCGAAAACTTCACATACATGAGCGACCCGCCCGTGAAGTCGATTCCGTACTGGATTCCGCCCTTGAGCGCAATGCTGACCACGCCGGCCCCGATGAGCGCCAGCGAGGCGATGATGAAGGGCCACTTTCTTCCGAGAAAATCGAAGTTCGTGTTCTTGAGTATGTCCATCTAGCCAGTTCCATAGGACAGGCGTCAGGGCCGGCGCTTGTAATCATAGACACCGGCTCGGGTTTAGTTGTTCCCCGGTCCCGCCGGCTTGCGCCTGTCAATTGGCCAACGGGTATTGTACAACAGCCATAAGCTTTCAGCTATGCAAGCGCCGGCGTCGAGTACCAACCCGGGCTTGCGGCTCGGCTAAGGGCGCGCGCTCAGATGCTCAGTGTAGTCAGTTGCCTCCGGCGCGACAGCTCGAAATCAAAGATCACCCTCGAAACAAACACCGCAGTGAACACGTTGGCGGCCAAGCCGATGACCAGAGTCACGGCAAAGCCACGGACGGGCCCGGTGCCAAACAGGAATAGAAACGCCGACGAGACGATGGTCGTCACGTGGGTATCGACGATGGTCCACCACGCTTTGTTGAATCCGGCGTCGACGGCGGAGACCACCGTCTTTCCGGCGGCCAGTTCCTCCTTGATTCTTTCAAAGATCAGCACGTTGCTGTCGACCGCCATACCGATGGAGAGGATCACGCCGGCGATGCCGGGCAGGGTGAGAACCGCCTCGAAGTAGGCCAGCGCCGCGATCAGGATCACCGTGTTCAGCGTCAGCGCGAGCACCGCGTTGATCCCGGAGCGCTTGTAATAGATCAACATCGCGAGCACCACCGCGCTCAGCCCGGCGATACCCGCGACGAGTCCCTGCTTGATCGAATCGGCGCCGAGGGACGGCCCCACGGAACGTTCCGTGCGATACACAATGCCGGCCGGCAGCGATCCGGAACGCAGAAACTGCGCCAGGTTCGAGGCTTCGATTTCGCTGCCGAGGTTGGTGATGCGCCCCGAGTCCTCAATCTTGTTCTGAATAGTGGCCACGCTGATGGCCTGATTGTCGAGCACGACCGCGAGGCGGTTGCCGACGTTGCTTTCGGTGTAGCGTCCGAAACGGCGTCCGCCGTCCTGGCTCAAAGTGAACGATGTTTCCCACTTGCGGTACTCGTCCTGGCCGGCACGGGCGTTGCGAAGCTCGCGGCCGGTGACCACGGGATTGCGCGTCAACAGGTACCAGCTCTCGCCGGGTCCTCCGCCGCGCGACGCCTCCTTCACCAGCTTGGTATTGAGCGGCAGGATTCCGCCATGCTTGGCCAGCGCCGCCTCCTTGCTGGGGAAGGGGCCGTCCTTGACCTCGTGGATGCCCAGCACCGCGGCGGTACCCATGATTTCCTTCACGCGGGCCGGATCGTCGACGCCCGGAAGCTGCACCAGAATTTCGAACTCGGCGTCGGCGCGGCCATGCTGCTGCACGACCGGTTCGGTGAGCCCCAGGTTGTTGATGCGGTTGTTGATCGTCTGGATCGAGCGCTCGACGGTATCGCGCTTGATCGCCAGCAGTTCGGTCGGGCGCAAATTCAGCCGGTAGTCGGTTGAGTTGACCGGCGTCGCGATCCACTGGTTATGCCGGTCGGTGATCAGGGTCCGAAAGGCGCTGGTTTTCTGCGCCGGAATCCCTTTGATGTTGATCTGGATCGAGTCGGCCTCTTCAACGCGCGAGGGATCGTTGTGGTCGACGCCGGCGTAGTCGATAGTCTGGCGGCGCAAGTCTTCGCGCAGGCGCTCAATCACCTGGCCGGCTTCAGCCTTGATCGCGTCCTGCACCTGCACCTGCAGGATCATGTAGCTGCCGCCGCGCAGATCGAGTCCCAGTTTGACGTTCTGCGCCACGTTCTTCTTCAAGTCGCCGATCGACTTGGGAACGCCGGCGATGCCATACAGGCAGATCAGGATGGTGGCGACGATTACGATCGTTTTGGTAGTGAGATTTCGCTGCATTCGGTTGGGCTTTCTGTTTGGCTACTCAGATTCTACCGCTTTAGTTTTTCAATTGCCTTACTTCGGTTCCTGGCTATTTCGGTTCCTTGGAGACGAGATTGGACACTGCCTGGCGGGAAACCTGAATCTTGATGTTATCGGGCTTGACGCGGAGCACCACGGTTTCGTCGTCGCCGATCGAGACGATCGACCCCACGATCCCACCGGTGGTCAACACGACGTTGCCGGTCTGAAGCTCGCGCAGCATTTTCTGCTGCTGCTTTTTCTGGCGCTGCATCGGGCGGAAGAGCAGGAAGTAGAAGATCGCGAAAATCGCAATGATCGGGAGGAAGCTGAGAGGGCTCGCCCCCGGCGACGCTTGAAGTAAAAACGCAGCTACCACTCAATAAGCCTCGATGAATCGGATGACGGGTGACGGACGGGGCCTACGCCGGCGAGCGGCGCACGCACTCCTACCCTGGGAAATTCACCTGCACTTATAGGGTCTCGCATTGCCGGCATGATGTCAAGGTCGTGGTTGGGGTTAGGTGCGCGACATAAGGCGCGACCTGTAACTGAGCCGCGAGCGTGAGCGAGCGGTTGGCGCGCCTCACAACACGTTCCCCCAGGAAAACCGCCCGAGGCTTGCCTTGCTCCTCGGCCACATAGCGGATCGCCTCACGAACATCCTGATCCTTCCACAGCCATCGCGTGCTTCCGTGACGTGCCCATCGCCTCCGGCCTCGTTCATCGCCT
>JBOGMR010000483.1:0-4750 GCA_050746825.1 Bryobacteraceae bacterium
GATCTGCGGACGCAAGGATCTGGTGCGCGCCTGTTACTTGCAGAACTGGGGCATCGGCCGCGCGATGAAGGTCGGCAAGGAAGGGATCGCCGGATTGATCGCGGCGGTTGAGCGATGGTACAGCCGCGATGTCGAAGCCGAGTCGCGGCGCCATCAGGAGATCGCGCGCGTGCTCGCCTCGTCGCTGCCGGTCTGCGGCGCTGGGGCCGCTCACCGTGTCGCAGTCGACATCTCGCAGATCGCGCCGTCCCTCAATGCCCGCCAGTGGGCCAACCTCCTGCGAGAGAGCGATCCTCCCATTTGGGTCAACGACGTCTCGGGCGGCCGTCTGGTCCTGGATCTGCGCGCGCTCGATATCGAGGCCGCCCGCCGCTTGATCGATCGCGTGAACGAGATCCGGAGCAATCCATCGCCGCCGGCCGAAGACGTGCCCTATCACGACCTTTACTATTCCGAAGAGCGCCTGCTCCGCTGGCCGGATTAGGCCCAAGTCCCAAACCCAAACTCAATTCGGCTTGAGAGGGAGCAGGGCCGGGACTACACTAATCGAGTAAGGAGCTTCATGAACCGTCGCCGATTTCTCGCCTCCGCCGCGCTCGGCTCGGCATCCTGGGCAGCGGACACCAAGCCCAACCAGATCCTGACCAACGGGGTCATCTACTACAAGCCGGAAGGCGGATCCTTCGCTCGCTGCCAGGCCCTCGCGATTGCCGGCGGCCGCATTTTCGCCTTCGGCACAAACGCCGAAATGCAGACCCTCGCCACGGCCTCGACAAAACGCGTCGATCTCGCCGGCCGCACGGTGCTTCCCGGTTTCTCCGACTCGCACACCCATGTCGCCAACGCCGGTCTCCGGCACCTCAAGGAAGTCGATGCCGACCTCCGCTCCATCACCGAAATTCAGCAGGCAATCCGCCAGCGTGCCACGCGCACGCCCCCAGGCCAACTGATCCGCGGCTTCAAGTACGACGACACCAAAACGCGCGAAGGCCGCAAGCTCAACAAAGCCGACCTCGACGCCGCCGCCCCCGCACACCCCGTTCTGATCGTTCACCGCGGCGGCCACACCTCCTACGTCAATTCCCGGCTGCTCGAGATCAGCGACATCAATGAGAAAACCCCCAGCCCGCCCGGAGGCCTCATCGTTCACGACGAGTCCGGCAGACTCACCGGCGAGCTCCGCGAAACGGCGACGCGCGCACTCCGCGTCCAGGGCGTCACCTACAACCGCGACGACAGGCGCGAAGGCGTCAAGCTCATGACCAGGCTGTTCGCCAAAGCCGGCGTCACCTCGACCCACGACGCCCAAGGTTCCCCGGACGACCTCCGCGCCTATCAGGACGCTCAGGAACAAGGCGAGCTCTACTGCCGCGTCTACACGCTCATCAACTACCGCTTTCTCGACGCCATGATCGCCGCCGGGATCCGAACCGGCTTCGGCAACGATTGGTGCCGCGTCGGCGCCGTGAAGCTGACCTCCGACGGCTCCATCTCCGAGCGCACCGCCCGCCTCGCCGATCCCTACATCGGCCGCCCCAACGACCGCGGCATTCAGGTGATGACCGAAGCCGAGCTCTACGAGCATGCGCGCAAGGCCCACCTCGCCGGCTGGCAGATTGGCACGCATGCCAATGGTGATGAAGGCATCGATGTGGCCCTTCGCGTCTACGAACGTCTCCATCGCGAGCACCCCCGCAAAGATCCGCGCTTCCGCCTCGAGCACTGCACCATGGTGACCGCCAAATTGCTCGACCGCATGAAAGCCGTCAACGCCATCCCCACGCCCTTCTGGACGTATGTCTACTATCACGGCGAAAAAATGGCCGAGTACGGCGACGAGCGCTTGAACCGCATGTTCGCCATGCGCAGCTTTCTCGACCACGGCATCCGCGTCGCTCCGGGCTCCGATTACGTGCCCGGCCCCTTCGAGCCCATGATGGCTCTGCAGTCCTGCGTCACACGCACCGACATCCGGGGCAAAGTCTGGGGTCCGAAACAAAAGATCGGCGTCGCCGAAGCCATCTACGCCAGCACCATCAACGGCGCCTATGCGTCGTATGAAGAGGACCGCAAAGGTACCCTGGAGCCCGGCAAGTTCGCCGACCTCGTGGTCCTCTCCCAGGACCCGTTCAAAGCCGATCCGTCGAAACTCATCGAAATTAGCAACGAGCGCACCATGATCGGCGGCCGTTGGGTCTGGGAGTCGTAAGACTCGCCCGCCGACACTCCATTCGACAAGCTAATAGAACTCGCCGTATACTTCATTTGGATGCCTAATGAAGATTCCGGCAAGACCGGCGTGCTGCAAGGCACGCTCGACCTGATGATCCTGAAAACGGTCGCCGCGATGGGACCGCTCCACGGTTACGCGATTGCCGCGCGGCTCGAACAGGTCTCCGGCGGCGCGATCCGCCTCAACATGGGGACGCTGTACCCCGGTCTGCTGCGCCTCGAGCAGCGCAACCTCATCCGCGCCAAATGGGACACGACTGAAAACAACCGCAAGGCCCGTTATTACAGCATCACGCCCGCTGGACGGCGCCGGCTCGAAGCTGAAGAAGCCGGCTGGCAGCGCATGGCGGCAATCATGCAGAAGCTCATTCAAGAGCACTCTTGAAAGGAACTCCATGGCGAAACTTCGCGAATGGGTGTGGCGCCTGCTGCATACGTTTCGAGCCGGCCGGCTCGATCGCGAGATGGAAACCGAACTCCGCTTCCACCTGGACATGGAGGCCGAAGCCGCCCGCCGGCGCGGGCTTCCGCCCGAAGAGGCCGCTCGCGCCGCGCGGCTCCGCGCCGGCGACGTTACCGGCGCTCTTGAGGAAGTTCGCGACCAGCGCGGTCTCGGCTGGCTCGACGGCTCGCTCGCCGATCTGCGACAGGCCTGGGTCGCCCTGGGGCGCCACCGCGGTTTCACCGCCATCGCCGCGACGGCCCTTGCATTCGCTGTCGCGATCAACACGCTCGTGTTCGCCGTCGGTTTCGGCGTCATTCTGAAGCCGCTGCCTTACCCCGAGCCTGACCGCCTCGTCCGTCTTTATGAATCGAGCCAGCGCCGGCCGAAGTTTCCGCTTTCGATGGGCGTCTACTCCGAATACAAGCGCGAAAGCCGCACGCTCGCAGGCGTCGCGCTCTACACCCGCGTCGATCTTCAACTCATGCACGGCGAGCAGCCCGAGCGCCTTCCCGCCGTCCGCGTCAGCCACGATTTCTTTCCGCTGCTCGGCGTCGCACCCATGCTCGGGCGCAACTTCGAAGAGTCGGAAATGGTCGGGTCGCCTCGCGTCGTGATCCTGAGCCACAGGCTCTGGGCGAGCCGTTTCCAAGGCGACCGCGAGATCGTCGGAAAAACGGTCCGGCTCAACCGCGAAAGCTGGACCATCGTCGGCGTCATGCCTCCCGGATTCCAGCATGTGGGCGGATCCTTCCGTTCGCCGCTCCAGGGCGACACCGTCGCCGTGTGGTGGCCGCTCAATCTCGATCTCAAAGAACCCGGCCGCTGGGCATTTCATTTCACCAACGCCGTCGGACGCCTCAAACCCGGTGTAACGATCGCACAAGCCGAGGAAGATCTGGGCCACATCGCCGAAGATGTGAAGAAACGATACGGGCAGTGGACCGGCAACTTCCGCGCCACCGCCACGCCGCTTGCCGGCGAAGTGACTGGCGGCTCGCGCGTCACCGTTTCGCTGCTCGTGATCGCCGGTTTGCTTGTGCTCCTGGTGGCCTGCGCCAATGTGGCTGGACTCTGCATCGCGCGCGGTCTCGCACGCCGCAAGGAAACGGCCATCCGCGCCACTCTCGGCGGCGGCGCCTGGCGGCTCGTACGAGGCATACTCGCCGAAAATCTTGTGCTCGGAATCATCGGCGGCGCCGCCGGACTCCTGCTGGCGGGCGCTCTGTTCCCGCTGCTCGATAGCATTCTCCCCCTCGACTTTCCGCGCCGTCACGAAATCCGCTTCACCGCGCTCTCGGCC
Source organism: Bryobacteraceae bacterium (assembly GCA_050746825.1). Classification (GTDB taxonomy): domain Bacteria; phylum Acidobacteriota; class Terriglobia; order Bryobacterales; family Bryobacteraceae; genus JBOGMR01. Next base: position 3,978 of record JBOGMR010000483.1, read on the forward strand.
GGATTCGCGCTCCTCACCGCGCTCGCCACCAGCCTGATCGCCGGCATTCTCCCGGCGCTGCGGCAAACGCGAGTCGATCCGCGCGAGGGCCTCTCCGACGAATCGAGGTTCGGTTCCCTCAGCCGCGAAGCCGCTCGCCTGCGCTCTTCGCTGGTCGCCGTCGAGGCCGGATTTGCCTGCGTACTGTGCGTGTGTGCCGCCCTGCTCCTGCGTAGCGCGATCCTGCTCGATGCGCGCGATCACGGTTTCAGCCAGGACGGTGTGCTCACGTTTCAGCTATCGCTGCCGCGCACCGCGTATGCGAAAAGCGACCACATCGAGCGCTTCCATCGCGAAATGGCCACGCGTTGGAGCGCTCTTCCGGGCGTCCGCTCGGTTGGCATCGGCACTTCCCTGCCGTGGACCGGCTACGACGACAACACCTCCTTCACCATCGTTGGCCGCAGCACCGATCGGACGCAGCCCATGCCGTTCGGCCGGTATCAAGCCGCCGGCCCCGGTTACTTCGAGGCGCTGCGAACTCCTCTGATCAGCGGCCGCTACTTCGACGCGAGCGACGCGAAGGATAAGCCGCCGGTCCTGGTCATCAACGAGAGCCTGGCGCGTCGATACTTCCCCAACGAGCAGCCGCTCGGCCAGTCGATCGATATCTTTGGCGCCAAGCGGCGCATCGTCGGCGTGGTCGCCGACGTTCGCGACCGCCCGGCCGACCTGGGCGCCGAACCCGCCAACTGGATGTCGATGGCGCAGCAACCCTTCGATTCGGTCATGGT
>JBOGMR010000484.1:0-2019 GCA_050746825.1 Bryobacteraceae bacterium
GAGCAGGCCCTCAAGATCGAAAAGACGCTGGTTTAAACCGAGAAGGAGCAGGAGCGCGTACGCACCGAAACCGACAGACTCCAGCTCGAAGAAATACAGGAGGCGCGCAAGTCGGTTGTCGCTTCCATGACGCCGCAGGTTCTTGCGATCTACGAGCGCGTGCGCAAGTCCCGCGGCGGCGTCGCGATCGCCGAAGCTGTCGACGGCCGCTGCAGCGTCTGTCAGATCTCGCTGCGGCTGCAGTTCTTTCAAGACCTCAAGCACGCCGAAAAGGTTATGTGCTGCGAGAGCTGCACGCGCATTCTCTACTACAATCCTCCGGTCGCCGTCGAAGATTTGACGGGTCAAAGCGCGGCGGCTCATCGTTAGTGAAAATCCGCTCCCTTACCGTCGCGGCCCATCCGCTCGCGGCCGCACTGATCGGTTGTAAGCCGCCACCTGAAAACACCAACGTAACCGCCATCCTCGGCGCAGTTTTGATCGACGGCAACGGCGGACCTCCGGTCACCGATTCGGCGGTCGTGATAGCCGCCGGCCGCATCCGCGCCGCCGGGTCTCGCGGCAACGTGCCGATTCCCGCCGGCTCCAACAAAATCAACGGCGCCGGCTTGTTCCTCATGCCCGGCCTGGTCGACTTGCATGTGCACCTTGGCACGCGCAGCGGCCCGGGCTTTCGCGCCACCGAGTACACCCGTGAGCAGGTCGAGAAAAACCTGAACGCTTATCTCTATTTAGGCGTCACCTCTGTGCGCAGCGCAGGCACCGAACGCGAGGCCGGATTCGCCGTTCGAACAGCGGAACGCGGTGGCGAACTGCTCTCGGCGCGTCTCTTTACGGCCGGCCGGGGATTCACCGCGCCCGGTGGGCATCCCTCTCAGGAAATCGGCGAGATCGCCCGCCAGCCGCGCGACGTGGATGACGCTCGCAAGCAGGTCGGAGAGCTGGCGGCGCAGAACGTCGATCTCATCAAGATCTGGGTGGACGATCTTCACGGCCGCGCGCCCAAAATCGATCGCGCCGTGAGCGAGGCTATCATCGACGAAGCCCGCAAATTCAACATTCCGGTAGTCGCGCACATCTTCTCGCTGGCCGACACTGACCACCTGTTCAAGTCCGGAGCCACCGGCTTTCTGCACATGATTCGCGATACCGAGGAAATCAGTCCCGGCCTCGTGAATCGTCTGCGCGCGCTCCGCATCGTCTTTACGCCGACTCTGGTGAGACAGGAACTGGCCTGGCTATACAGCGAACACCCCGGGCGATTGGATGATCCCGACGTCGCACGCACGCTGCCGCCGGACGTTGTCGCTGCCGTCCGGGAGGCTGCGCGCGCTTCCCAGCCCTCACCGGTAGCCCGCGACGAGTTCGAGCGGGCTAAGCGGAACTCGCGCCGTCTCGCATCCTCCGGCGTTCAGATCGCGGTTGGCTCCGACGGCGGCTCCTCTATCGACTTCCCCGGCCTGATGACCCACCGCGAAATCGAATTGCTCGTCGAATCGGGATTCTCACCGGTCGATGCCATTACCGCCGCCACGCGCAACGGCGCCCTCGGCCTCGGCAAGCTCGATGAACTCGGCACGATCGAGCCCGGCAAGCGCGCGGACTTACTCCTGCTTTCCGCCAATCCCCTGGAAGATGTCCGCAATCTCCGCAAGATCGCGCGCCTGATGCTCAACGGCGAATGGATCGATCGCGAAAGGCTAAAGATGAAATGACGCGCCGCGAGCACTCGGCGCGCCCACGTTACGGCAGCCCAAACCTTACCACGCCGCCGTCGGCAAACGTCACGTACACGGCGCCGTCGCACACCACGGGTTGGCTGAAAGTCGGTACGCGATCGGCCGGCGCCCACAGCGGCTCCCCGTTATCGGCATCGTGCGCGTCCAGGCCTGCTAACGACGAGACATACACCACGCCGTTCGCCACAGTCACCGGCGCCAGAACGGCGCCCTCACGCAGCTTTCTCCAGATCACGGCTCCCGTGGACGGATCGAGCGCGTAGAGGGATCCGTGCTCGCT
>JBOGMR010000485.1:0-3868 GCA_050746825.1 Bryobacteraceae bacterium
GTCTGCAGCGCGATGTGCTGCACGCCGGGCCCGTTGTAATAGTCGAGATACTCCTGGATCTGGCTCTTCCGGCGGCCGGCGGCGGGCTCGTTGATCGGAAATTTGACGGAGTGAGAATCGTCGGACATGACCACGCTCATCAGCGCGCTGTATTCGGTCGAGATATCTTTGTCGTCGAAGCTCATGTAGCGCTCGAAGCCGAGCACGCGGCTGTACCACGCGGCCCACTCGGTCATCTTGCCGAGCTCGACGTTGCCCACGATGTGATCGATACGGAGGATGCCGGCGTCATGACCGTTCGTGCCTGCGGGCCTCGCGTCACTGAAGCCTGGGAGGAAGGGGCCGCGATAATTCACGTTCGAAAGGAACGAATGGATCGTGTCGCCGTACGCGCGAATCGCGGCGTGCCGCATCGCGCCGCAGGAATCGGCAAGATCGTGCGGCTGCTCGACAGGCTCGGCGCCTTTCGCAACGGCCTCGTCGAACGCGGCGCCGGCGTCGTCGACCTCGAAGGCGATATCGCGCACGCCGTCTCCATGCTTGCGGACATGCTCCCCCTCGGGCGAATCGGGCAGCAGCGGCGCAGTGAGCATCAGCCGCGCCTTGCCCTGCTCGACGGCGAATGACGTTGCGCGGCGCTGGCCTGTTTCAAGGCCCGCATACGCGAATGGCCGAAAGCCGAAGGCGTGTTCGTAAAAGTAGGAAGACTGCCGGGCGTTGCCGACCCAAAGTTCCACGTGGTGGATGCGGCGTAACTGCATGAGCGTCTCCGGGCGGGCTAGAGCTCGGGATAAAACTCGAAGAACGCGTCGACCGAACGCAGGAGTTGCGCCCGAAGCTCGGTCTCGTTGGCGCCTTCGAGGAGGTGCATGGTCACTCCGGCTTTGCGGCCGTTGTGCAATTGAATTTCAGCATCGCCGATCGAAGCAAGTTCGTCGGCGGGGAGCATGCGCATGCCGTACACCAGAGCCAGCCTCGCCATAATTCAATTGTAGCCCGCAGTCGCGGGCCGTTCTGCGCGTGGCGATTCGAGTACGGCGCATGTTATGATGAAGTTCTCCACGGCAGCGGGGACGTAGTTCAGTTGGTTAGAACGCCGGCCTGTCACGTCGGAGGTCGCGGGTTCGAGCCCCGTCGTCCCCGCCATTCTTTCTCCCCGGAACCAATCTTCTCCGTTCGATCACGTTCTGCGCACCATTGCTCCGATCATTCTTCAACATCTTGAATGAAGAGTGCGTCAATGCTTAGAGACATCGGCGATCTTCGTTCGTCGGTATTACAGCGCCTATGAGTACGTTCACGCAGGATTTCCACCACGGCCTCCGATCGCTCTCCAGAAGCCCAAGCTTCGCCGCCGTTGCGATCCTGACGCTCGCACTCGGCGTCGGGGCCAATACCGCCATCTTCAGCGTGCTTCAGGCCGTTGTGTTACGCGACTTGCCGTACCTTGAGCCCGACCGCATCGCGGTGATGTGGACAAAAAACATCCAGCAGAATCTGCCCGACGGTTCCTCCTATTTGAACTTTCGAGACTGGAAAGAACAGAGCCGCGAGTTCAAACAGATGGCGGCCTACCTTCGGCCGGAGTTCACGCGCGGCACCCTGACCGGCGGCGCGGAGCCGGAGCGGATCCACATAGGTCTGGCCGGACCCGGTTTTTTCGAACTCCTGGGCGCGCTTCCGATTCTTGGCCGGACCCTTCAATCCGCCGATCACAAGGCCACGCCAAGCGCGGTCGTGATCAGCCATAGCCTCTGGCAGCAGCGATTCGCGGCAGATCCTCACATTGTCGGGCGGACCATTCAACTGGATGGCGCCAGTGTCGAGGTCGTCGGCGTCATGCCTCCCAGATTCGAGCTCCCCACTGCCGAGGTGCAACTCTGGCAGCCGCTATGGTTCGGTCCGGGCTGGCAAGACCCGAGGAGCCGTGGTGGGGACGCTTTGGTTGTGCTTGGGCGGCTCTCGCCGCTCGCCACCATCGCTTCGGCGCGCGCCGAACTGGACATCATCGCAGCCCGCCTGAGGAATCAGTATCCTGCGTCGAACGCGGCGCTGGGCGTGACGACCGATCCTCTCATCGACCGCGTGATCGGCCCGGCCACAAAACGCTCGCTATGGCTGCTGTTCGGCTCGGTGGGGTTCGTCTTACTGATTGCCTGCGTCAACGTAGCGAATCTGTCGCTGGCGCGAGTGGCTGTACGCAGCAACGAGTTCTCGTTGCGCACGGCGCTGGGCGCGAGCAAAATGCGTCTTGTGCGCCAGGCGCTCACCGAGAATCTCGTGCTGTCGCTGATCGCCGGAACTGTGGGGCTGCTGTTCGCCTGGTGGGGAACGCTCGCGCTCCGCGCCTGGGCGGCGGGTGTGCTGCCGCGCGCCGACACGATTCAAATCGACCTGAACGTTCTGCTGTTCGCGCTAGCGGCATCGCTGGCCTGCGGAATGCTCGCCGGGCTCCTGCCCGCCATGCAGCTCTCCATCTCGAATCCCGCCGAGGTCCTTCGAGAGGGCGGACCGCGCTCGCTGGGAGGACGCCGCGGGCGCCGTCTTCACCAAGGACTGGTGGTGGTCGAGCTTGCACTTGCGGTCGTGCTGCTTTCCGGCGCCGGCCTGTTGATCCGCAGCTTCATGCGCGTACAGGCGACGGACCGGGGATTCGATTCGCGCAACGTGCTGCTTCTTCAAGTCGACCTGCCTCGCACCTACAACAACCGCGAAAAAGCAGCAGCGTTTTTCACCGAAGCGATGCAAAGGCTTCGCGCGCTGCCGGGCGTGGAAGCCGCCGGTGCGATCAGCGACTTTTTCATCCACCGGCAGCCCGATTACCGGATCGCGCTCGAAGGGCAGCCACCGCAACGGCCGGAGGATTCCGCTCCTCCGCTGACGGAGGACCAGGTGGTCCCCGGCTACTTCGAAGCGATGCGCATCCCGCTGCTCCGGGGCCGGCTGCTGCGCGATAGCGATCTGGCGCCGAATGCGCCGCGCGTAGTGGTGATCAACGACGAGATGGCGCGCCGGTTTTGGCCGGGACAGGATCCAATCGGCAAGCGGTTGAAGTACGGGCTCGATCCGGGTGCGAACATGCCGTGGAAAACGGTGGTTGGTGTTGTCGCCAACATGCGGCGCCAGCGTCTGGATGAGCCGGCGATCCCGTACATGTTCCAGCCGGGCGTCATCGGGCAGATGGACATCGCCGTCCGGACGATCGGCGATCCCGCGACAATACGCAACGCAATCCGGGCTCAGATGCATGCTTTGGATCCAACGGCTCCGCCCTATGGAATCGTCACGGTCGAGCAACGGCTGGGCCAAACAGTCGCGCTGCGCCGGTTGCAGACGCTGCTGCTCGGGGCGCTCGCGGCAGTGGCGCTGTTCCTTTCGGTAATCGGCGCGTACGGCATCATCCACCGATCGGTGGCGGCCCGGACGCAGGAGATCGGCATTCGAATGGCCCTGGGCGCCAATGCCTCCACCGTGTTGCACATGGTGCTCGCCGGCGGGCTGGGGCTCGCGCTAGTAGGACTCGGTCTTGGGCTGCTCGGCTCGCTGGCGCTGGGCCGAACCATATCGTCCTTCCTGTACGAGACCAACCCTCTGGACCCGCTGATTTACGCGGCGGTCACAATTCTGTTGCTGGCGGTTACGACGGCGGCATCGCTCGCTCCGGCAAGGCGCGCGGCACGAGTCGATCCGATGTCTGCTCTACGCTATGAGTAGCGATGCCTCTTCGCGAGCGTTAAACAAGCCCACCAACAGGAGCGCGCCTCCAACAAACTCCAACAGGCCGGCGACACCGGGATGCGAAGAGCTTCGTTGTTCCGTATTGCACGAAAAGAAACGCAGCGACGATGCGGAGCACACTGAGCAGGTA
>JBOGMR010000486.1:0-6343 GCA_050746825.1 Bryobacteraceae bacterium
GCGCAGGGATGGCCAAGGAGGCCGTCAAAGCGCTCGAGAAATTGCACCCGTCGGGCGAAGTCGGTGGCCGAGGCTTTGGAATGCTCGGCGCGACGTATGTGCGGGCCGGCAGGCGCGCTGACGCTCTCAAGTTACTCGATCAGGTCCGCCACCGCGAGAAGTGGGCCTACGTCTCGCCGGTGAGCGTGGCGCAGATTTACCTCGGACTTGGCGATCATGACCGCGCCTTCGAGTGGCTCGAGAAGGGTTATCGGGCCCGCGATGCAACCATGACGGCGCTCGGGGTCGAGCCCGCTTACGATCCAATCCGCGGCGATCCGAGATTCCGCTCGCTCGTCCGGCGCCTCAACTTGAACTGAGTCCGGCGCCATCGCCTCGTCCGCCGGTCAATCGCGCCGGAGCCCAATGCTCGGCTCGACGGTTGTGGCCCGGCGGGCGGCCATCGCGCAGGCTGCCAGCGCCAGTCCGCCGAGAAGCAGGGTAACAATGAAAAATGTAGGCGGGTCGGCAGGCTCGACATCGTAATAGAGGTTCTTGAGAAACGGCCGTGACAGACGGCGTAGAAACAACAGCGAAGACCGCTGTGTTGGCGCCGGCGCCCAATGCGAGTCAGCGCCGCAACGGCCGTGAAGAACGGATTCCGGCGTAGTGCGCGCAGACCATAGAAGCAGTCATGCAAGACACTCTCAAAGCGGAAGACCCCGCCGCTCTTGCTATTCTCTTTCACCTGCCTGACTCGGCCAATTGTAAGCGCATCGCAGCTTCACTTCTTAACGATTCTCGCAGACCTTAGCCGCGATGGACGCCACAGCTTGACTCCAACAGCCGCATTACGATTTCGTCATCCTCCCCCAACCTTATTGACAACTGCATCGATTTAGATCTAAACTCCGGCCATTAGTCCGAAGGGGCTTGGCATGCGCCGCCAACTTCCACACATCTGGTTTGCCTCGATCGTTCCGTGCTTTTGCGCGGAAAGACGGGCGGCTTTTCGAGGGAGGGTTTCGTGAAAAGACTTCTGTGGTGTTCTTGCTTAATCTCATTACTGGCGTGGTCGCAGACGTTCACCGGGTCCATCCGCGGAACGCTCACGGACGCGACGCGCGCGGCGGTGCCAAGCGGTAAGGTCACGGCCACCGACGCTGACCGCAACGTCCAATACTCGACCACGGCCGATTCCTCGGGCCGCTATATGTTCCCCACCTTGCCGCCCGCCCGATATACGCTCACGGCTGAGGCGCCCGGGTTCCGAAAATTTTCGCAGCCTACGTTCCGTCTCGAGGTGCAGCAGCAGGCCACCGTCGACATCGAACTGTCGGTCGGCGAAGTGACCACGGCGGTCGAAGTGACCGGGGCGACGCCGCTGCTGAACACCACGTCGGCGTCCCTGGGGCAGGTGGTGGAGAACCGCTTTATTCTGTCCACTCCGCTCAGCGGCCGAAACCCGCTCAGCCTCATCCTGCTCGCTCCGGGCATTGTCCCTCTCGGCGGGGGCACCAACTTTGTTTCGAGCGGCGTCCGGAACAACGCGTCGGAAGTGCTGCTGGATGGCGTACCCCTCACAGGCATCGAGCAGAACGGCGGCGTCACCGACGTGAAGTACACTCCGACGGTTGACGTCATCGAGGAGTTCAAGATCCAGACGAACCACTTCAGCGCGGAATTCGGCAACTCGGGCGGGACGGTGATCAACATCGTGTCCAAGAGCGGCACCAACCAGGTCCATGGCGTTGGCTATTATTTCCGCCGCGACAACGCGATGAACGCCAACAACTGGTTCTCCAACTCGAGGGGCGGGACCCTTCCCGACTCCGCGCGCGACAACTTTGGCGGGACTATCGGCGGCCCCGTTTTCATTCCAAAACTCTACGACGGGAAAAATCGGACCTTCTTTTTCGCCGACTACGACCGCGTGAAGCAGGCCAGCGCCTCCACGTCGACCGACAGCGTCCCGACGGCGCAGCAGCTCGCGGGCGATTTCTCCGACACTCGTCTGAACAACGGCGCCCTGGTCCCCCTGTTCGATCCGTTCAGCACCTTCGTGGACGCAAACGGCAACACGCTGCGCAACCCGCTTCCGGGGAACATTGTCCCGCTGAACCGGCAGGATCCGATTGTCCGGAATTTCATCAAATTCTACCCGGCCGCAAATCTGGCGGGCGATCCGTTCACGCGCAACAACAACTGGTTTGCCCAGGGCAGCGGCTTGAGCGCGGGAAACAAGTTCGATTTCAAAATCGACCACAATATCTCCGACAAGCAGCGCTTTACCGCCCGCTACGGCGTGGATTGGGGCTGGAGCCAGCCTGCCAATCTCACCGGCAACATCGCGCATAACGGAAATCCCGGCAACAGCCGTTCGCAGAATTTCGTCATCGACTACACGCGGACCCACAGCCCGACCACGGTTATCAACGCGCGTGCGGGCGTCCTGCGCGTGCGATCCGTGCGAGACCCCATGAGCAGCGGTTTCGACGTCACTACGCTGGGCCTCCCCAAGCTCATCGCTGAGGCCGGCGGCGTGCAGGCGTTCCCCTTGTTCTCCGCACAGTACCGCTCGCTAGGGGCGGGCGCGTACGCGATCATCCATCGATACGAAGACGTCTACCAGTACATGGGCGCGGTCACGAAAACGCAAGGCGGTCATACCATTAAGGCCGGCGCCGAGTATCGGAAGCTGCACCTGAACTACTTCCAGCCGAACACACCCAATGGCTCGTTTACATTCAGCCGCGGAGCTACTTCGCAGAATCCGACGGTCGCCAGCTCCACGCAGGGCGACGGGCTGGCCTCTGCGCTGCTCGGCTTCGGCAGCGGTGGCACTCTGTCGATCGATCAGCCGACCGCCCAGTCGGCGGGCTATTTCGGAACCTACATCAACGACGACTGGAGAATCACCCGCAAGCTGACGCTGAACCTCGGCCTCCGCTACGACTTCGATATTCCGCGAACGGACCGGTTCAACCGCATCAACTGGCTGGATCTGAACGCGCCTGCTCCCCTCGTCAACGACAATCCGGCGTTGAAGAATCTGTTCGGCGAGATGAAGGGTCTGATGCGTTTCGCCGACGACAGCAAGCGCACTCCCTACGACGGCGATTGGAACAACCTCCAGCCGAGGATCGGCTTCGCGTATGCTCTCGACAATAAGACGTCGATTCGCGCGGGCTACGGCCTGTTCTACGTGGTGTCGCGTCACACCGTCAAGGGCGAGGTCGGCACGGCCTTCGGCTTCACCGATTCCGGCATCCCGTGGAGTCTCGACAGCGGTCTTACCCGTTACGCCTCGATGCAGAATCCGTGGCCCGCGGGGTTGACTTATCCGCCCGGCCGGAATCCGGACAAGTTCCTCGGTATGGGCGCCGGCACACCGTTGCCGAAAGACGACAACCCGCAGTACCAGCAGTGGAATTTTTCCGTGCAGCGCGAGCTGCCGGGCCGCGGCGTGATCGAAGTGAACTACGCCGGGACCAAGGGAACGCACCTGTACTTCGGCCAGGGAGACGTCGTTTCGAACCTCAACCCGCTTCACTTCTCCTACTGGGACAAGGGCCGCGGGACCTCCGGGCAGGGACTGAACGCGCTGGTGCAGAATCCATTCTTCGGGATCATCACGAACCCGACCGCCACCACCTACAACCGGCCTACCATCCAGTTGAACCGGCTGCTTCGGCCCTACCCGCACTACACCGGCGTGGGCGGCTACCGGGCGTCGCGAAACATCGGCAACTCGATCTATCACGCCATCCAGCTCAAGTACGAGAAGCGCTTCTCGCACGGCTTGAGCATGATCGCGCACTACACGATCTCGAAGATGATCAGCGATTCGGACGCCTCGGGCTCCGATGTGACGTGGCTCGCCGGCAACTCGAGCATCCAGGATTACTACAATCTGCGCAACGAGCGGTCGATTGCAACGTTTGACAGGCCGCAGCGGCTGGTAGTCAGCTTCGACTACCTGCTGCCGATCGGCCGCGAGAGAGCCTTCGGAAAGAGCATGAACCGGATCCTCGACGCAGTGATCGGCGGATGGGAGCTGAGCGGAATCGTTTCGGCCAGCTCCGGGACGCCGCTCGGAGTCACGCAGTCGGCCAGCAACTTGTGGCAGGGGAACCAGCGGCCGCACCTGGTCGGTGACCCGAGCAAGCCGGGGTCGCCCAGGGACAAGCTGACCAACTATTTCAACGTAGCCGCGTTCCAGCCGGTTGGACCGGACCTCATTGGCTCATCGCCGCGGTACCTGCCCAGCTATCGGGGGCCGTCGCAGATTAATGAAGACGTGACGCTGATGAAGAATTTCAACATCAGGGAGAAAAAATCGATTCAACTGCGGCTCGAGGCCTATAGCGTGACCAACAGCCCGCAGTGGGGCAACCCCGGCACCGGCTTCGCTCCGGGCAGCAGCAGCTTCGGCCAGATCACCAGCGCCGGCGGCGCCCGCACCGTCCAGATCGCCGCCAAGTTCTACTATTGATCTGGAGTTTGGAACATCTCGTGGCGCAGGCAATCGTGCCTGCCGGGCCGAGACTCGTCTCGGCGCTTGGTGTGGCAGACTTTCAGTCTGCCTTGGGCAGGTCTCCGGCCTTGACACGCCTGGGCGGCTGTGTGATTCTGGCCCTGGATTCGGCGCGCGAACCGCGCCCGAGGAGGTTGATCGATGAACACTCCGAACTCTAGCCTCACGTCGCGCCGCGCCTTCGCGGCGGGCGCCGCTGCATTCACCATCGTCCCCCGCCACGTCCTCGGCGGCGCCGGATTCATTCCGCCGAGCGACAAGATCACGCTCGCATCCGTCGGCATGGGACGGCAAGGCATGGTGGTCACCATGGATCTCCTCGCGCGCCCCGAGGTCCAGGTGGTCGCCGTCTGTGACTGTAATCAGGGCAGTAAGGAATACGCCGAGTACGGCTCGAACGCGCTGCTCACTTCCGCGCGCCGCCTCCTCGGCCCCGGCCACGAGAAGTGGGGCGAAGATCTCGCCTCGCCCGGCTCTGTCAAGCTCACGCACTCGTTCAACACCAGCCTCGGCATGGGCGGACTCGATCCGGCTAAGCGCCTGGTCGAGGCCTACTACGCCGCCAAGTCGCCCAAGGGTTCCTACAAAGGCTGCACTGCCTTCAAAGACTACCGCGAGCTTCTCGAAAAGCAGACCGGCGTCGATGCCGTCTACATCGGCACGCCCGATCATTGGCACGCGCCCATCTCGATCGCCGCGATGCGCAAGAAGAAGCACGTGCTCTGTCAGAAGCCGATGACACACTCGATCGGCGAGGCCCGCCGCGTCGCGCAGCTCGCGCGCGAAACCGGCGTCGCCACTTCGCTCACCGTCAACAATCCGTCGAGCGATTCCACCAAGCTCATCGCGTCATGGATTGCCGACGGCGCCATCGGGCGCGTACGCGAAGTGCATAACTGGTCGAGCCGCCCCTACTGGCCGCAAGGCGTCGAGCGCCCGCAAAGCGAGATGGCGGCGCCGCCGAACCTCGATTGGGACATGTGGGTGGGCCCCGCCCCGATGCGTCCCTACAACAAAGCCTATCTGCCGTTCGTCTGGCGCGGTTGGTTCGACTTCGGCTGCGGCTCGTTCGGCGACATGGGCTGCTACAGCTTCGCGGGCGTCTTCAAGATTCTCGGTCTCACGCCGCCGGCTGCCGTCGAAGCCTGCTCCAGCGAATCGCACGACGAAACGTTCCCTGCCGCCTCGATCGTCCATCTCGACTTCCCCGAAAACGCAGGCCGGCCGCCGATCCACATGACGTGGTACGACGGCGGATTGCGCCCGCCGCGCCCGGCCGGGATTTCGGCCGAGGACCAGCGCATGTTCTCACCGCGCCAGGAAGGCGTCATGTACGTGGGCGACAAAGGCATCATCCTCGGAGGCTTCAACGGCGATAATCCGCGCGTCTATCCGGAGAACCCCAAGTACAAGGCGCCGCAGCGCGAGAGACGCCAGGCCGCGCCCGACCGCCCTTCGAGTCCACCGCCGCGCGAAGGCGCGATCGAGCAGTGGATCGCTGCGGCCAAGGGCTCCGGCAAACCGTCGCTGGCCAACTTCGAGCTGCAATCGCCGGTTACCGAAGCTTTCCTGCTGGGCTGCCTGACGCAGAGAATGCCCGGTGAAAAGTTCCAATGGGACTCGGCCAACATGCGCATTACCAACTCGGAGAAAGCCAACCAGCTCGTCAACCCGCCTTACCGCAACGGATACGGCGTGTGACGCGTCGAGACTTTCTCAGCTCAGCCGCGCTCTCTGCGGGCGCGTTGCGAGCCGCGGGCCGCGCCGAAGACTACGTCATCGTCGAAGGCCATCGCGACATCTGGGAGCTGAACGACCGCTTCAAGC
>JBOGMR010000487.1:0-4472 GCA_050746825.1 Bryobacteraceae bacterium
GCTGGAACCAGGCCGGTTCGCGCGTCGCGGGCATCTACCCCTCGCACCAACTGCGCAGTTTCTTCGCGGTGAAGGTGTACGGTGCGGGACACATCATCGCTCACAACTCGATCGCCTATTTTCACGACGGCATCTGCATCGCCACCTACGGCCCGCCCGACGCCGATCCCGAACGGCGCGCCTCTGCCATCGACATCTACAACAACGACATTCACCTTTCGAACGACGATTTCGTCGAGGCGGACGGAGGGGTGCACAACATCCGCGTATTCCAGAATCGCGGAGTGAATGCCGCGCACAACGGCTACAGCAGCCAGCCCATCTTCGGTGGGCCCGTGTACTTCTTCCGCAACATCCTCTACCACGTTCCCGGCGGCGGCGCTTTCAAACTCGGTTCCGCGCCCGCCGGTCTGTTTTATTACCACAACACTCTGATTGGCGAGCAGACCGCGCGCGAACCTTACTCGAACGCGCACTTCCGCAACAACCTGTTTCTCGGCCGCGATGCGCCGAACCGCGGCATCATGACCTGGGCGAACGCCACCGACCAATACAGCAGCGACTATAACGGCTTCCGTCCAAACCGCGGCGTCCGCGAGCAATACAACTGGCTCGCACCCGAGCCCGGAAAGCCGGCGTCCGGAGGAAGGCGATCCGCCTTTCAAAGCTTCGCCACACTGGCTGAGTTTCAGAAGGCAACCCGTCAGGAGGCACACGGCATCGAAGTCGATTACGACATCTTCGAGAGCCTCGCGCCGCCCGATCCCGCGCGTCGTTACCTCGTTTACCATTCCATGGATCTCAATTTCCGGCTAAAGGCGAACTCAAAGGCAATTGACGCCGGCCAGGTCCTGCCAACCCTCAACGACGGCTTTTCGGGAAAAGCGCCGGACCTCGGCGCACTCGAACTGAACCAGAAGGAACCGCACTACGGCGCGCGCTGGATCACTTGGAAGCCGTTCTACCGGTAAGGGCCGCGAGCCGGACGGCAGAAGGACAGGCTCATGCCCGGAGGAATCAACCGGAGCGAGCGATCACTTCTTCGAGTAGCCCTGCCATACATATTCCAGGGCCAACGGCAGGGTTTGCGCCTTCACACCGCGGTCGCAGTGCGCGGCGTTTTTCGCAAAGACAAACTGGTACGGATAGCCCTTGGCGGCCAGCGCCTTGGCCATGTTCTCATTGGCGAGAACCCAGTCGTGATAAGCGTCGCGCGTGCTGAGATTGTCCCTGTCGCTGACATGCATCCAGATGCGCAGCGGCTTCTTCGGACTGTTGGGAATCAGGGTTTCATGGAAGTCCCACGCGCCGTGCGGGGTCTCGGGGTTGTACGGCCACTGTTGGTACACGAATGTGCCGGAGTAGCTTAGAACCCTGTGGTAGAGATCCGTGCGATACCACGCCATGGCCATGGCCGCCGCGCCGCCGGAGCTGCATCCCATCGTCGCCCGGCCCTCGGGATCCTTAGTCAGTTTGAGGTTGTATTGCTTCTCCACCAGAGGCAGCACCTCCGTCTCGACGAACTCCGCGTACAGGCCCGACATCGTGTCGTACTCCAGTCCGCGCTGGCTGCCCTGGGCGTCGCCGCTGCCATTGCCGATGGAGATCGCAATCATCACCGGCGCCCGCTTCCCGGCGATCAGATTGTCGAGCGCGATGAACAACGTCCGGTCCGGCCCGTCCGCCCCGACGATGAATGGCGCCTCCGTGCCGGGGACGTACTGCCTGGGGACATACACGGCCACTCGCCGTGTGTAGGGCGCAGGACGGCTGCTGACGATCAGCTTGTTGGGATCCGCAGGATCCGGCCGGGCAAAGGTGTTGGGTTCGCGCGCGATGCCGGGATAGATCTTGCTGTCCTTCGATTCCATGGTGAATTCGAAAACCTGGCCCTGCGGCACGCCTTCCTTTACAGACATCTCCGGCGCGGGGTTGTGAGTGGGGCCGATGATGAAGTTCCCGTCCTCTTTTGCCGAAGGGATGGCGCCGTCAGCCAACTCTTTCGCTTTGACATAACCGGGCGTGTTGGGGTCGCGAGTAGGAGCCGCAGGACGCGCCATACGGGCGGCCGGGGCCTGAGCGGCAGGTTGCTGTGCCGGAGTTTGAGCCATTGCCGGTTTGAGACCGTCAATAAGGCAAATCAAGAACGCGATGCTGGGAAGGCGGAACATGCAGAACTCCTCACCGATCGTAACGCACACATCTTCCAACGCACAGGGGCCAACCCTGGGGAGACAATCGAATCTTGCTCGTTCGGGCCGACTTCACTCGGGCAGCTTAGCATAAGCGATCCCGGATCTGGTGCGCCGGATTTTGGATCGAGCACCGAGCCGTACCCACTCTGAATCGAAACAGGCAGATCTACTTGGCCGCGACCTCGGTCACCGCGTGCCACATAAACTGCACCAGCTTAATCAGCGCCTCTTCCATAATCCGCTCGTCATCCGAGTGTGCCCCGCGCGTATCGCCTTCCGGCGTCATCGGACCCACGCCGTACGCCTGCACGCCCTTGGCCCGAAGCTGGGCCATGTCCGTCGCCCCGTTCTGCATCATCGGGATCGTGATGGCGCCGGGATAAACTGTGCGCTGGGCGTTCTCGAGCGCGCGAAACAGCGGTGTGTCCAACCGGCTGGGCGCAGCCGCCGGACGTCCGGGCCGCGCCGGCGGAACCACTTCCACCTTCGGATCGTTGATCACCTTGCGAATCTCGGCGTAGAGCTTGTCCATGTCCTCATCGGGCAGCGCGCGCACATCGAGCGTCGCTTCAGTTTCCGAAGGGATCACGTTGGAACGAAAGCCGCCCTTCAGGATCGTCGGAACGATTGAAGTGCGGAGCGCGGAGTAATGCCCGAATTCGTGCTGCGCGAAGTAGCGGTCGATGTTGGCGATCGCGGAGGCGTCGTTGACGTGGTTGTAGCGCCACGCCTCCGCCGGCGGGCTGATCGTGGCGAGCCGCTCAAAGTAGGCGCGCGTGGTGTCATTGAGACGAACGGGCGGCTGCCAGGTCGCGAAGCGCGCGACCGCGGCCGAGAGCCGCACGATCGGATTGTCGGGAGTCGGGCGCGACCCGTGGCCGGCGTTGCCGCGCGCCACGAGGCGCACCGGGCGCGGCACTTTTTCAGTCGTGCCGATGGAAACGTAGCGCACCTTGCCGTCCCGCATGGGAGCGCCGCCTCCCTCGGCCAGCGCGAACTCCGCGTCGATTTCGTTCCAGTGCCGGCTGATGAGAAAATCGATGCCCACCCGCGTTGTGCTCTCCTCGCCGGCTTCCGCGCCGAAGATGACGTCGCGCGTCAGCGGCACGTTCGCCCGCTTCAAGTACAACATCAGCATGAGGCCGGCCGTGAGATTGTCCTTGTCGTCCACGGCGCCGCGGCCATGAATGAACCCGTCTTTGCGGATCGCGGCGAACGGATCGACCGTCCACTTCTCTCTTTGCACCCCGACGACGTCGGTGTGCCCCATGATGAGAATGGGCCGGCGCGAGCCGTCCCCCTGCAAACGCGCCACCAGGTTGGCGCGCTGCGGCTCCAGGGCCAGCAGCTTCACCGGGATGCCTTCGCGCTCCAGCACGCCCTTCACGTAGTTCGCCGCGGCCGTTTCATTGCCGGGTGGATTGCTCGTGTCGATCCGAAGCAGGTTGCTGAAATGCGTGATGATTTCGGCGCGCGCCTTGTCCCAATCGACCGGGTGCTTCGCGGACGCGAGCCCCGGACACAACAGTAACGCTACAGCGAGAACAGACGACCTCATGTGGTTTTACTATTAGAGCATGGGACGGACGCTGGTCATCGCGGGGCTGTTAATCCTCGTGCTCGGCCTGCTGATCATGCTCGGTGAGCGCCTCCCGATCCGCCCCGGAAGACTGCCCGGTGACATCGTGATCAAGGGCAAAAACAGCACGTTCTACTTCCCGATCGTGACGTGCCTGCTGGTGAGCCTGGTGCTGTCGCTGGTGCTGTGGTTGATCGGCCGCCGCTGATCGGCTTCACTGCCTCGACTAGACATTCTCGTGGCGCAGGCACTCGTGCCTGCCGCGCCGGGACTCGCCCCGGCGCTGGGTGGGGCGGACTTCAGTCTGCCCCACGCAGGTCGGCGACCTGCCCCACGCATGCTGACAAGTCTCGCACCGTTCAATCCGGCAACTGCCCGGGGGCGCTGAGCCGGTAGAGTCGAAATCTTCGTAGCCTGCGAAGATTTCGTCTGGTGGACGTGGCGCACGAACTCGTGCCTGCCGCACTCACGCTTACGAGAATTTGTACACACCGGGAACCGGGAGCGGCGGGACGTTCATCGGCAGCTCGTAATCGAACGCCTTTGGCATCAAATCGAGGTTCGAAGCCATCACCTGGTCCCATGTGATTTCCTGCCCGGAGTATGCCGACTCGCGCGCCATGATGCACGTCATCGTGCTCTCCGCCACCGTCATCCCGTGATTGATGTACGGACCCTGGCCGCGGATGCTCTTCACC
>JBOGMR010000488.1:0-6680 GCA_050746825.1 Bryobacteraceae bacterium
GGCCTCGGCCGCCTCGCCGGTTTTCAGTCCGTAGCGGGCTGCGCTGGAGGCGTTGATTTTGATTTGAAGCGTGGGGATATCGGTTTGCTGTTCCGTAGACAAATCCACGACACCGGGGATGCCGACCATGGCCGCCTGTACCTGACGCGCAAGCGCACGGAGCGCCATAAGATCGTCTCCGAATACCTTGACCGCAACGTTGGCGCGCACCCCGGAGAGCATGTGGTCGATGCGATGAGAGATCGGTTGGCCGACAGTCACATTCATCCCCGGCATCAGCGTCGTCTTCTCGCGGATTTCCGCCAGGACTTCTTCTTTCGACCGGTCTTTCATCTGGAGCCGCACGTCCATTTCCGCGGACTCGACTCCTTGCACGTGCTCGTCCAGCTCGGCCCGGCCCGTTCGGCGGGATGTCGAGACCACCTCCGGTATAGACAGCAGAATTCGCTCCAGCGCCGAACCGAGCGAATCCGACTCGGCCAGGCTGGTTCCCGGAATCGTCACCGCGCTGATGGTCAGAGACCCCTCGTTGAAATCGGGCAGGAATGCCCGGCCGGCGCGTGACAACTGGAAGCCGGCAACCGCGACTAGCGCCAGGGCAGCAGCGAAGATCAGCCCGGGAACCTTCAAACTCGCCTTTAGCACAGGCGTATAAAATGCCTTCAATCTGCTGGCGAGCCACGGTTCGTGGCCCCTCAGAATCGCCTTTGCGCTCGGCAGAAGATAGGAGCACAGAACGGGCGTCACAGTTAGCGCGACCAGCAGCGATGCCAGCAAACTGGTGATGTACGCGAATCCCAATGGTCGAAGCAATCGCCCTTCGACGCTTGTCAGCGCGAACAAAGGAAGGAAGACCAAAACCACGATGATCGTGGCGAACACCACAGAGCTCCGGATTTCACTTGAGGCCAGGTAGATCACCTCAAGCGCGCCACGCTTCTCACTCTCCCGCTTGGTGGCGTTCTCCCTCAGCCGCCGCATCACGTTCTCCACGTCGATGATGGCGTCGTCCACCAGCTCGCCGATGGCAATCGCCAGGCCGCCGAGCGTCATGCTGTTGATGGAGAAGCCAAACCAGCTCATGGCCAGAATCGCCGAGACCACTGATAGCGGCAAGGCGACCAGCGTGATGATCGCTGCTCGAACATTGAAGAGAAACAAGACGACGATGATGGCCACGAGCACCGCGCCGTCGCGTAGCGCGCGGCTCAGGTTTTCGAGCGACCTCTCAATGAAATCGGTGCCCCGAAACAAGTCGCGCGTAATCTTCATCCCGGCGGGCAACGTCCGCTGGAGATCGTCCAGAGTCCGATCCACAGCCGCGGTCAACTCCAGAGTGTTCGTGCCGGGCTGTTTCTGGATGCCGAGGACAATTGCGGGGCTCCCGTTGTGTGATCCTTCGCCGCGTTTCAGTCCTGCGCCGATTCGGACATCAGCCACGTCCCGGACCAGAATGGGCCGTCCCTGCCGCGACTCGACTACGATGCTGCGGATGTCATCCTCGGTGCGCACCCGGCCGAGCCCTTGGATCAAATACTCCTGGCCGCCCGCCACATGGAACCCGGCTGAGGAATTTTTGTTGGCCGCTGTCAGCGCGGTTTCTACCTCCCGGAGCGAGAGATCGTATTCGCGGAGCCATCTTGGGTCAACCAATACCTGGTATTGTTTCTGCTCCCCACCCGTGGGAATGACTTGGGAAACGCCCGGCACAGCCAGCAGCCTGCGCCGGACCACCGTATCCGCCACAGTGCGAAGTTCCAAGGGCGTGTGCCGGTCGGATTCGAGTGCGATAAACAGGATCTCGCCCATGATCGACGAGATCGGCGCGAGATACGGTGCTTCTACCGTTGGCGGGAGTGAAGACCCCACCTGCGCGAGTTTCTCCGTCACGATCTGGCGCGCGCGAAGGATGTCCTGGCCCCAATCGAACTCGACCCATATGATTGCGACACCGACCGCCGTAGCGGATCGGACGCGGCGTACACCCGCGGCGCCGTTCATGGACGCCTCAATGGGAAATGTCGCGAGCGCTTCCATCTCCGTCGGAACCATGCCAGGGCCTTCCATCAAGATGGTGACCGTGGGTGCGGTAAGGTCTGGCAGTACATCGAGGGGCATTCGCATCGCAGTGTAGGTCCCGCCGGCAAGCAGGGCCGCCGCGAGAAACAGCACCAGAGCCCGGTAACGGAGCGATGCTTGGATTAGAGAGTCGAGCATACCGGTCTCCTAGTGAACATGTCCGTGGGCTGGGATCTGCGTAGACAGGGCGGCGAGCCGGATCAGGTATGCGCCGCGCGTCACGATCCGGTCGCCCGCTTGTAAGCCGGACGTGATCTCAGCCAATCCGGATTGTCGATATCCGACCTCGACCGGCCTCCGGACAAAGGCTTCGCCCTCACGCTGCAGGAACACTACCGGGCGGCCGCCATCGTCCACCAGAGCAGCTTCGGGAATCATCACGCCGCGTCGCTGCCCGGATAAGAACAACCGGATTGTCACTGTTTGGTTGATCGCAATGCGGCCGTCTGTGTTGGCGAATTCGTACACGACGGGGAACGTGCGAGTCGACGGATCGACAACCTTTCCGATCGAGACGAGTCTCCCGGCGGGCCGAGGCTGGCTCAAGCCAGGGATCTCTATTTCGGCGCCGGCCAAGTTCCGAACTTTCGGGTACTCGGCTTCGGGGACAATGGCAGAAACAAAAACGCGCTCGGTATCGACGATCCGCAGCAAGGGTTCGCCAACCCTCACCGTGGCTCCCGGCGATGCAGATGTTTCCACGATTGTGCCGGTTATCGGCGCCCGGATCGCAAATGCCGTTGAACCGGCGCCGCCTTCGGCCGAACGTGTGGACTCGAACAGCCGGATGCGCTCGTCTGCAGCCCGCAGGCGAGCCTCGGCTGTCCGTTCCGCGGTAAGAGCCTCGTCCAGGCGCTTACGGGGGGCGGCCCCGGCGTCGACCACACGCGAGGCTCTCTCCTTGTCCCGGCGCGCGTACTCCACGGCGGCTTCTGCCTCTGCCATGCCCAGATCGAGGGAAGCGCGATCACTCGGAACCGCTGTTGGAGGAATGACCGCCGCAAGGATCTGTCCCTGCTGAACCCGTGCTCCGAACACGGGCGCCGTTTCCGCCGTCAACCGGCCCGCCAGCGGCGCGACCACGGCGACCTCGCCTCCAGACCGCGGACTCACCTCTGCCGGCACTCGCAGGCTCTCGCGTGCAGTGCCACTGCCGGCCAGGACGGTCGCAAAGTCCAGGGCCCACTGTTGTTCCTTGAGGAAGGCGATCGTCTCTTCGGTGGCGCTCTTCTCTTTGGCGGGAACCTCGGCCGTTGAGCCGTAGACTCGTACCGGTTCCACCTTGTGAACATCCGTGAGATCGGCCGAGGCCAGCCGGATTTCTAGAAATGCCGTGCCAGTTCGCGCCGGCTTGACTGTGACCCCGAAGATCCCGGGCCGCGATGGCCCATCCGAGGCGAACGATGCCCCGGACCCGTCGGAGTACGTCAGTCGAACCTCACATCGGCCGGCGCGCACGGGTTTGAAGTCGCTGAGCCGGGTGAGATGGATCGCAAAGCGACTATCCGCCGATTGCACAAGCGGCGGGAACTCGAGGAACAGCTCCGTCTTCTCCGACCAGAGAGTAGCGCTCACGGTACGCTGCCCGGAGCTCGTCTGTTGGGCTGTTCCCGGCGTATGAGGTCTCGACGAGCAGGCGGCAAGCAGGACGCAGGACACCACTAGACTACGTCGAAGAACAAATCGTTTCATGGCGCCACCTCAAACCCCGCAGTTCGGGACAGTTCAATCTCCGCGTCTTTAACGGCGGACTGAAGCTCCAGCCGTCGAAGAGCTCTTTGTCGCTCCAATCGGAAGGCATCCAGTAACTGGAGAATGCCCAGCTCCCCTTCCTCGTAGCCAATCCGCACCACGCGCAAGAGTTCGGCCGCGTTTCGCATTTCCTCGTCGAATGCCTGAAGGGCAGCCAGGCGAAGACCGTAAAGGTCATAAGCTCCGTCAACCTCGGCCAGGACTCGCTGGGTGACGAAGTCACGCCGGGCTTGAGTACGTTCCCTCTCAGCGGACAGGCGGGCGACTTCCGTCTTCCCCCGATTGAACAGGGGAAGCGAAATGGAAACGGCCACGACAGCGCCGTTCGCATTCTGGCCGCTAATGATCTGGGCCCGCTTCAATCCGGCCGTGATGGCAGGCTCTGGGATCTTTAGGCGATCGGCCGCTTGTTGTTCGAATGCGATATGTTCCAAACGGCTGGATTCTGCCCGGATCTCCGCACGGGTGGTTAAGGTGCGCCCACGCACGTCTTCGCGCGAAGGCGTAACGATCCGAATGTTGACGTCTCCCCGAATAGTGGCCGTCTCCGTTCGCGGCGGAAGATAGGAGAACACAGTGGCGCGCTCGCTGTGCGCGCGCGCCTCCACAAGGGCCAGATCGGCGCGCATCTCAGCAGTCTCGCGTTCCACTCGCATCCGGTCATAACGCGACCCTTCCCCTTCGCGCTCCCGAACGCGGATGAGATTGAGCACGGTCTGCATTTCTGCGAGTGACGATCGAAGAATCCGGGCCTGTTCCTGCGCAGCCAGCGTCCGGTAGAAGGCCAAGCGCAGGGACGACCGCACCGCCCACAGACGCGCCGAGCCTTCCGCTTCC
Organism: Bryobacteraceae bacterium; assembly: GCA_050746825.1. Taxonomy (GTDB): domain Bacteria; phylum Acidobacteriota; class Terriglobia; order Bryobacterales; family Bryobacteraceae; genus JBOGMR01. The sequence continues at coordinate 4,669 of JBOGMR010000488.1, forward strand.
GCCGATTCGCGCGCGGGTTCCATGGCCTTGCGCTCTAAGCCCAGCCGTCCGGAAAGGGGGAGCTGCTGCTCGCCTGTCACGAACTCCGCTAAGCCGGCCGTTTCCCGGCTGTAGACGGCAATTGGGTTCGGCCATAACGTACGGGCGCGGATGGTCTCCAACGTCGCGGCAACCGCGGCGCGAGCCTCGCGCTTCATCGGACTCTGCTCATCGAAAAGACGCAGAACTTCTTGCTCGGTCAGGTCCTGCGCTCCTGCCGTCACACAGGTCGTGAGCAGAAAGAGCCCTGCAACTCTTGCATTCTTTGGAAACATATCCCGGCCTTTCGTTAGAAGGAATCATGCGGGCGCGTGGAGACACCTCACGCGCCCCGTCCTAACAAAGCGGGATTAGAGAGGAGGAGATCTGGCGGGTCGGAATCGGCAACAAGGCGGATCGTGCGATCGCGGCGTGCACTCGGCAGCGAGGCCGCTTATTACAAGGACCGGTCTCCATGTGAACGCCGGGGATCTCTCGGCATAAGCTGCGATAACACGCTGTGGCGCAACGGGAGCCCATTCCATCCAGACAGCAGCTTCTTCGTCGTGATGCTCCTCAATGTGTGCGCCGCTCGAAGATTCGTGATGAATCGCTGCGCCGAGATGAAGGTGTCCCAGGCCGCGAGTGTGGTGATGCTGCGGGTCCGCAGGATGCGAGTGCGCAAAGGGGGCTTGGATCGCCGTGGCTACAAGCCAAGCGGCGCCAGCCAGCTTCCACGCCTTATGCACCATCAGCTAAGTGTAACGTTTTTCAAGCGGTCAACCGCGTCAGAGCAGAACGCTACAGGTCGCTCTTGCCGCCTACACGATCCTCGGAGTTCACACAGATCCGCTACCCAGATTTCCTGCATCCGAGAGGTCGAAAGCGTGGAGGCGGAGCATTTACAGCACGGGCCATGTGTCGATAGTTAGGTAAATAGTTACCAGGGGATACCGTGGCGGAGGAAGAGGGATTCGAACCCCCGAGCGAGTTACCCCGCTAACGGTTTTCAAGACCGCCGCCTTCAACCACTCGGCCATTCCTCCGCCTTCATTTTACCTGATTTGCACGATTGGACAGGCAAAATACCCGCCCACCTGCTATTTCTTCCTGATGTAGATCGGGCCGTTGTAATTCTTCACCTGGATTTCGGGGCCGCCACCGTTGATCGTTCCCGTAACAGTTCGATCGACCCGCACGCGGTACTTGCCATTCTGGCTGCGAGTGTCTTCCACGAGCGGCTTCGCCTCGGCCAGCATCGCGACGTCGAAATCGGTGAAGATGTCGCCGCGATCCGTTCGAAGCTTAACGGTCGCCTTGAGGTCTGCGGGAAATGTCAGATCCACCGCGCCGTTCCAGGAGCTGAACGACATCGGCTTGTTCGGCTCGACACGCGTCATGCTCACCAGCACCTTTCCGTTATGAGAATGCGCGATCGCGGAGCCGGCGACGTCCTTGAGTGTCACGGAACCGTTATGGTGGCTCGCTTCAATCTCGCCGCTGACCCCTTCGACTTCAATCTTGCCGCTGTTGATGCAGTTCAGCTTCAGCGACGTGCGGGCAGGCACCTGGATGGTGAGATCAACGGTCCGGGAATGCGAAGTCGCGCCTACCGACATCACGTTGCTCTCTTCTGAAACGCTCAGCCCCGTCCCTCCCACTACGATTCGTTTCATCCCGCCCGGCGCGCTTGAAGATGAGGCGGACCTCGTCCGCGCCTCGACAATCACGTCGTTTCCCGAGTGGGCCTTTACCGTAATGGACCCGCTAATCAGACTTGCCTTCACGGTGCCTGGCCGTGCCGGATCGCTGAACGCGACCTGCACGCGGTCCGCCGGGGAGTCCTGAGCCGCCGCGGCAACAGCCAACAACCAAATCAACTTCTTCGCCAACCTTTTCACTGGGCCTCCAATTTGTGTATCGTCATCTCTCCATTGAAGCCATCGAGCTCGATCTCGATGCCTCCGGCGCCGACGCGGCCCCGTGTGTAACGG
>JBOGMR010000489.1:0-4329 GCA_050746825.1 Bryobacteraceae bacterium
GGCGTTACTCTCAGCGTTCGGTGGACTCGGCAAAAATTGTACCATGCGAACCACCGCGCGACCGCTGCCCAGTGGTTCTCCCACTTCTTGGAAAACGCATTGGTCAAGCGCGTGAAGCGACGAACGGACATTCTGAGCGACAGATTGCTGCGCTCGACAATCGAAGTGCAAATTCGTTCGGGGTCAGGTTGACCCATGACTGGGACTACCTCCACGCTGGCGACTTCCGCCGGGCTATGCCGCGCCTCGCCTTCAACCGGCGCGCGGTAGACCTTGATGAGCTGTGCGAAATCGCAGCGGTCGCTAAGCGTGGTCGTAACCGCAGAGCGGTAGGGCGCGAAGCCATCCGATGTGACCTGGAAGTGACAGTGAGCCGTCGCATGTCGGACGCCTTCAATGAACACGTCCGTCGTTGCCTGATCGCGCTTACCCATAGCGATGTTGAGCACAAGCTTGCTCTGGCGTTCAATCGCTACAAAGGTGCAGCAGTCGCCACGATTCTGATCGTCCTCTGGCCGGACACGCTTCTGTTTCTTCCCGATGAACGCCCAGACTTCGTCAAGCTCCCCGTCGCGGCCCTCAACGTTGCGGATCTTGCCGGCCATGATGCGCTCGCACTTCTCGCCAGCGATCACTAGGAGCTTCAAGATTGTGGTGTGGTGAACGTTTGTGACGCGCTCGACGCTCGACACGCTGTTGCCTTCAAGCGAGATGCGCAGAACCATGTCCGCCTTATCGGTCGGAAGGTACATTCCATCCAAATTGTTCTCGGGACGCGTTGAGAACGTCTTGTCGCGCTGGTTGCGGTAGCGCTGGTTGCCCTTGCGATCCTTCCCAAACTTCTTGGCTTCGATCCGGCATGAATGGCAGGTCACGGAATCTCCCATTGCGATTCGCAGCCTGAAGCCGGATAATTGAGTTGCGGACTCGTGCGGCTTCGGCTGTACGATCTACAGCCCCGGTCGGTGTTTCAGCACTGATCGGGGCTTTGTGTTGCATAAGCAATTCTAAGCTGGCATAAGCTAGCAGTCAAGAGAAAAGCCGTTGCTTTTTAAGCTGGCATGAGATATTCTTGCTTCATGCCAATTTCGGATGAAGACGCAGCTTCCAGGGCCTCGCTTGGTGGCAGAGCTAGGATGAGTAAGCTCACCCCTGAGCAGCGGGCGGATTTGGCGAAGGAAGCTGCAAATGCACGCTGGAAGAACGCACAACCCGGCAGCCCTATTGCCAATAGAAACAATAGCTTGATGTCAATTATGGGAGTTCGGGCAGGCACCCCGAAGCAGGCCAGCCTCGATCTCGGGATCGAGCGCCAGATCGAGATTGATGGGGTTGGAATGGGAGTTCTTTCTGATGGCACGCCGTTTTTGACTGGCAGGGGGCTGGCTAGGCTGTGTGGAGTTCACAATTCGGTGATTTTTGACTTGTCTTCCGGGTGGACAGAGGAGCCGACTAAGGCCCGGGTCAAGAGCATAAAGGATCTCCTTCTTCAGCGTGGAATCACGGCGGAGTTCCCCTATCTGGCAATCAAACAGAGGAGCGGAACCTTTTTCGCTTACCCCGATGCGCTCTGCCTGGCAGTGCTTGAATACTACGCCTTTGACGCTGGCAGCAATGTCAAGGATGTGGCTCAAAAGAACTATCGATTACTGGCGGGGACTGCCCTTCGAAACTTCATCTACACGCAGGTCGGATACGATCCGAACTACATTGTCCCTGACGCGTGGCGACAATTTCATGACCGCGTTTCACTCACGTACAACTCGTGTCCCCGCGGCTACTTCGGAATCTTCAAAGAGATGGCCGACATGATCGTTACCCTTGGACAGGCCGGGCTCCAGATCAACAGCAAATTCGTTCCCGACATCGGCGTCGGACGGCACTGGGCCAAGCACTGGATGGCGAACTCCGGCGAAGAGAAGTACGGACAGCGGATTCAATTCGAACACAACTATCCGAACTACTTCCCGCAGGCCCGATCGAACCCTCAAGACTCATGGTGCTATCCAGATTCCGCATTGGGTGAGTTTCGCCGCTGGCTCCGCGATGACTACATCGGGCAAGGAAAATTCGCGAAGTACATTACCGACAAAGTTCGTCATCAGGAGCTTCCGGCTTCATTCGCCCAACTAGCCATCGCTGCGTATGGAGAAGAAGGCGAGTTGTGAAATCTGGCTGGCGGCCCGCCCTTGCTAGGCCGTCACCAGCAGCAACACAGAATTTAGCGCAGTACCAAACCGCCAGCCCCACCGGCGACAACCATATAATGGAGAGGCTGAAAGCGCGTGCGATATTCCTGTCCGGTTGCGGTGCTCGCCCTCGGCGCCTTATGGGCGGCCGGGGTGGATCCGAAGGCGGACAAGGATGCGGCGTCGGTGATCGCACGGCGGAATTTCTGGGCATTCCGGAAGCCGCTGCGTCCGGAGCCGCCAAAGCCGGCGGGAGCGTGGGCGAAGACTTCGATCGATGCGTTCATTCTGGACGCGCTGCGCGCCAAGAAGCTGCCGCCGTCGCCTCCGCTGGATCGTGAACGGCTGCTGCGGCGCGTTACGCTCGATTTGACTGGCTTGCCTCCGACGCCCGGTGAAATCGACCGCTTTCTCGGCGACTCGCAGCCCGGCGCATATGAAAGGGTAGCCGATCGCCTGCTCGCCTCACCGCACTATGGCGAGCGCTGGGCGCTGCGCTGGCTGGACGTGGTGCGCTATGCCGACACGAACGGCTATGAGCTCGACAGCGAGCGCCCGCATGCCTGGCGCTATCGGGACTACGTGGTGCGATCGTTCAATGCGGATAAGCCGTACGACCGCTTCGTGAAGGAGCAGATCGCGGGCGACGAGCTGTTTGCGGGAGATCAGGACGCGCTGATCGGCACGGGTTTTCATCGCTGCGGTCCGATTCATGTCGTCGGCGGCAATCAGGACGAGGAGGCCAATCGGCAGGAGGTGCTGACCGAGATGACCTCGGCAGTCGGAAACGTGTTCTTCGGCATGACGGTCGGTTGCGCGCGCTGTCACAATCACAAGTTCGACCCGATTCTGCAATCGGATTACTACCGGCTGCAGGCGATCTTCGCGGCGACGGACATGAAGGACGTCGAAATCTACACGCCGGAGCAGAAGGCCGCGCACGAGGGTGAGATGAAGGAGTACAACGCGCGGATCGAGCCAATCAAGAAGGAAATTGCCGGGATTGAGAAGCCGTTCCGCGAACGGCTCACGGTGGAAAAGCGGGCGAAGCTGGAGGCGCATTTCCGCGCGGCGCTGGAAATTCCCGCCGGCAAGCGTAACGACGAGCAGAAGCGGCTGGCCAAGGAAGCCGAGGCGCAGATCAAGGCAATGTGGAACGAGGTAGTGGACGCGCTTCCGGCCGACCTGCGAGTGCGCCGCGCCGCTCTGCGGGAGCGGATGCACGCGATCGAGACGGGAAAGCCGGCGCCGCTTGCGGCTGCGTACGCTGTCACCAATAGCGAAAAGCCTGCGCCGAAATCGTTCATCCTCAAACTGGGCGATCCGAAGAACAAGCTGGCGGAAGTCGAGCCGGGCGTGCCGGTCGTTTTCCCGGACACGGCCTCGGTGCCGGTGGACAACCGGGGCCGGCGGTCGGCGCTGGCGACGTGGCTGGCTTCCGCGGAACATCCGCTGACGGCGCGCGTGATGGTGAACCGGATCTGGCAATTCCGGATGGGCTCGGGGCTGGTGCGAACGCCGAACGACTTCGGCATGCTCGGCGAGCGGCCCACCAATCAGAAGCTGCTCGACTGGCTGGCCGCGGAGTTTGTGGCGCGCAACTGGAGCGTGAAGGCGATGGATCGCATGATCGTGTTGTCGAGCGTCTATCAGCAGGCTTCCTCGGATGCGCCCGCGAAGTCGAAAATCGATCCCGGCAACAAGCTGTATTGGCGGATGAACCGCAAGCGCATGGAGGGGGAGACGATTCGCGACGCCGTGCTCGCCGTGTCGGGCGCACTGGTTCCGCGTCTCGGCGGGCGTCCCGTGCGCATCCCGATTGAACCGGAAGTCTACGATCTGCTGTTTACCGAAGATGAGCGCGACGGCTTGTGGCCGGTTACGCCGGATGCCTCCGAGCACCGGCGCCGCAGCCTCTACCTGCTGAACAAGCGCACGGTGCGGCTGCCGATGATGTCGGCGTTCGATCAGCCCGACACGATGACGTCGTGCCCGGCCCGCGCGAGCAGCACGCACGCGCTGCAGGCGCTGTCGTTGTTCAACAGCGAGTTCATGCGAAAGGAATCGGAGCGGCTGGCAGCGCGCCTCGAGCGGGAATGCGCGTCGTCGCCCGATTGCTCTCTGCGACGCGCGTACAAAC
>JBOGMR010000490.1:0-2688 GCA_050746825.1 Bryobacteraceae bacterium
GGTGCCCTACCTCATGCCGGACGGCTTCCACTTCCCGTGGGGAGCGACGATGCTCGTGCCCAATTGGCTCTACGTCCTGCTCGGCGTGGCAAGCTTCTCAATCAAAGGCCTGATTTTTTGCTTCGTATTCATGCAACTGCGTTGGACTCTGCCGCGGTTCCGCTACGATCAGCTCATGGCCCTCGGGTGGAAGGGGCTGTTTCCACTCGCGGTAGTCAACGTCGTCGTAACCGCGGTGGTGCTGGTGTTCTTCGGGAAGGCGTCTTAAATGGCTGTAAAAGTTGTCCGCAGGCGCGAGTTGACTTTCTGGGAGAAGCTCTACGTCCCTCAGATTCTCTGTGGCCTCAAGATCACCTTTACCCATTTCTTCCGGAACCTCTTTCTCCACATGGCCCACCGTCTGGGCCGCCTCAAGAACCTTGCCGCCTCTGCGACCATCCAGTTCCCTGAGGAGATCCGGCCCCTCATGTCGCGGTACCGCAGCCGCCACCGGCTCACCCTCCGCGAGGATCACACCCCGCGCTGCGTGGGGTGCATGCTCTGCGAGACAGTTTGCCCGGCCAAGTGCATCACCATCGTGCCGGATGAGCACCCGGACCCCAACGTCGAGAAGTATCCGGTCCGCTTCGACATCGACCTGGGCGTCTGCGTCTATTGCGGCTACTGTGTCGAGGTGTGCCCCGAGGACGCAATCCGGATGGACACGGGAATTCTCGACGTCGCCGCTTACTCGAGGGAGGCCATGCGGCTCGACATCCATGAGCTGATGGATCCCGGTCTGCGCAAACCGATCAGCCGGTGCAATCTGACGTTTCCGCACCAATGCAAGTTGTCCGGCGGAGAAATGAAGGGCAGTTGGGACATCTCACGTCCCTGACTCTTAGTGTCGGTCGCCACACGCCATTCGTGAGACGCGTTCGCGTGCCAGCGTTATTTGTACTCAATCCGGAAGTCGTAGCGATCGACCATACTGCGGCTTACCTCGGGCAGTCGCCCCGGCTGGCTACCCAACTTCTTCGTTCACCCGCCGCAATAGCGCTCTCATATAGGCGATGCAATAGGCTTCTACGGCCCGACGGTTCGTGTCTCCCGCGAGCCCCGGGTAATGATCCGGAATGAATGACCCGTTGCACCGCGCCTGCCGAAATGCTTTCATCACCTGGTACATGTCCAGATAGCCGTCATCGTGGAAGGTCTCGTGAAAGCGCGGCAGCGGGGAGCTCACGTTGCGGAAGTGAACGCAGAAGATCTTGCCCCGCGCGCCGAAATCTTTGATCATCCCGAAAACATCCTTGCCCATCTTGTCCCCGCCTTCCGACCATGTGCCAACACAGAGCGTGAGGCCCCAGTGCTTACTGTTGCCGGCGATTTGTTCGGCCCGCTTGATTCCGTCGTAATGCGTGAAAATCTTCGCCACCCCGTTCATCATCGGAAGCGGCGGATCGTCCGGATGCAGCGCCAGCCGCACATCGGCCTTCTCCGCGACCGGCAGCACCGCTTTGATGAAGTAGGTGTAGGCGGCCCAGATGTCGGCGGCCGTGTACACGCGTTCGAACCGCTGCTTCTCCACCTTGTTCCGGAAATCGTCCACGCTGAACTCCCGCGCGCGGTAGCCTCGCGGCGACTCGATCATCGCCGTTGTGTACGTATTGCCAGGGTGGAAGTCGATCTTCGCGCTGTAAATGCCGAGCCGGCCGAGATCGCGAAGGAACGTTTGGAACGTCTCGATATCCTGGTCGCGGCCCGGTTGGCCGAGCTGCAGCCGGATCGAGCGATACGCGTTATGAAAAGCGCAATGAATTTTCAAGCCATAGCGCGCCAGCCGCTCCTGCGTGCCTTTGATGGTCTCGAACGGAGCCGAGTCCCCAAAGTCGAAGTGCACCCACCTCAGGCCAATCTGTTTCAGGAAAAGCAGCATGTCGTCGGTGGCCTGGCGCATGTTGATCACGGTGGCAATCTTGATGTTGTCCGGATGGTGCTCTTCCATCCGCGGTGAGGCCGCCCAAGCCGCGCCTCCGGCGGCCGCCGGAAGCTTCAGAAAATCTCTTCGCTGAAAACCTGGCTCTTTGTTCATGTTCACCTCAGCATATAGTCTACGCACCGCGTGCGCCTGGCGTGCAACCCGGGGCTGGCCTTGCGACGCCTGAAAATGAGGTACGCTCTTCGCGACCGGACACTTTGCAAGTTGGGATCGAAGCATGGCGACAGCCCCTCTGTCGTTGCCGAACTGTACAATCCCGACTGCGGGACCCTCATCCCGGTGTGGGTTTCCTATCGCTGACCGAGCACTCGATCTGACCACGCCGGTGGTCGAGCTATCGCCGGCCTGCTGGCTATCTTCGCCGGGCTCGAAAGAGGAATCTTGCGGGAGGGAACCCGGGCTGGCTTGGAGCATGCACGGCAGAGTGCTCCGGTGCCTGTTTGCGCCGGTGCTTCGGCATCGTCCACGCGCTTGAGGGCCTCAGCCAGTTCATTCACGAGTAACAGGATCGATTCTTCGCCGTTCGGAAACGGTATCATGTTAGCGCCGTCCGTTTCCCTGCACCGGCGGATGCTTCCATGTTCCGCGCTTTGCTGCTCCCGGTTGTTCTCGTCGCCGCATTAGCCCCGGCCGCAGACTCCATCGCGAGCCTCCTTGCGCAAAAGCGCTTCGCCGAGGCGCTTCAAATTGCCGACTCGCTTCTCAAG
>JBOGMR010000491.1:0-3868 GCA_050746825.1 Bryobacteraceae bacterium
ATCTCCGACTCGCCTTCCGGCAGGTCGAAGGGAACGCGCTTGGTTTCCGCCAGGGCCGCGGTGACGAAGATGAAGAAGGCGATCGGCTGCGTGACGATTCCCCAGAGAGGAAGCCAGCCTCCAACCATCTGCCCTTGGGCTCGCACCAGCTCCGCCAGGTCCATCGTCCCGTAAACCATAATCACGCCGAGAACGGACATGCCCAAAGCGATCTCATAGGAGATCAACTGCGCGGTGGCTCTGAGTCCTCCGAGGATGGCGTAGTTGTTGCGCGAGGCGAAGCCAGCGAGGATCACACCGTAGGCTTCGAGAGAAAGCATCGCGAAGATGAAGAGCAGTGCCGCGTCGATCTTGGCGATTTGAAGGTCGATGACCCTGTCGCCAAGGATGAGCCGGTCTCCAAAGGGGATTCCGGCGAAAGCGGCCAGCGCGAAGAACACCGAAAAGAACGGCGCGAGCACGTGGAGGGTTTTGTTGGCGCCGGCCGGGACGATATCTTCCTTGGTGAACATCTTCAGCACGTCAGCCACGCCGTGGAACATTCCCAGCGCGCGAAAGCCGAAGATGGAAGCGCGGTTGGCGCCGATTCGGTCCTGGATGAGAGCGGACTGCTTTCTCTCCACCCAGGTATGGAAGCCGGCGAGGTTCAGAGCGGCGAAGAAGACGATTCCGGCGAGCGCCAGCTTGATGATCAGGACTTCGATCATGAGGTCGCCGTCGCCACGTTGATTCCTTGCGCTCCGATTGCTTCGTAGGTCAATCGCTCGAAAGGCGGCGACACCTTGGCCAGATCGAGGAAGATCTGCTCTGGACCACGGCAAGCGAAGGGTATTCCGAGCTTGACGGCGAGTTCGAGGAGGAAGCGCCAATCCTCGCGAGAGCCCTTGGGCGGTGGAAAGGCGCAGCCGATCCGTTGGACGCGGCCATGGCAATTCACGAAGGTCCCGTCCTTCTCCACATACGCTGCGCTCGGCAGAACCCAATTCGCCAGGGGCACGGTTGCGTTTTCATTCGTGCCGGAGAAGACAAGCAGGCGCACCCTCTGCGCGGCGTTTCGTGCCTTCTCTTCGCCGAACAGCTCCACCAGGTCGTGGCCCATGACCCACAGCGCATCGAGGTTTCCGGCGAGCGCGTCATCCAGAATCTGTTCGGCGCGAGGCGCTTCAGCGCCGGCCAGGCCCAGCAGCGTTGCGCCCAGCGTGTTGGGATTCTTATCGGCTTTGACGAGGAAGTTGTCCGAGTACCCGGGCTTGTCCGGGACAGAGGCGGTGACCTGGGCGTCCAAAGAGTCCCGAAAAATCGCGCGGACCAGATACAGCTCTTCGTTCGTTAGCTGCGTCGACGCGATCACTCCAATTCGCCCATTCAGTGCCGTCGAGATTGCCGTCAGCGCCTGCTCCCAGGTTTCGCCGCCCGATGGTCCACGTACCTGATCCAGCCGCCGCCGGTCGATCCACTCAAAGCCGTAGCGGCCCTCATCGCAGATCCACCATTGATTGACATCCGCGTTGTAGCGGGGCTTGACGCGCACGACGCGTTTTCCCTCGTTCAAATGCGGTCTGTCGAGCACGTAGTGCAGATCGACGTTGCACCCCTGGCTGCAGCCGTTGCAGACCGTGGGGGCGCTCGAGAGGTACCAGACTCTGGCCTTGAAACGGAAGTCGCGCTCGGTCAGCGCGCCCACCGGACAGATGTCCACGACGTTCGCCGAATAGCGATTGTTGAGCTCGTTGCCGTCGCAGACGCCCACCTCGGCGTGATCGCCGCGACTGAAGATGCCGAGCTCGCCGGTCTTGGTGATCTCGTCGGTGAAGCGCACGCAGCGCGAGCAGAGGATACAACGCTCCTGGTCGAGCATGACGTGCGGGCCGATCGGCGCCGCCTTGCGCTTTTTGACTTTCTGCTCCCTGAACCGCGGATTGTAGAGCCCGAAGTCGAGGTAGAAATTTTGCAGGTCGCACTCACCGGACTGGTCGCAGACGGGACAGTCGAGCGGATGGTTCGCCAGGAGGAACTCGAGCACCGCGCGCCGGCCGCTCTCCGCTTTGTCGCTCTTGGTGTGCACTACCATTCCTTCGATGACTGGCGTGTTGCAGGCGATCTGAAGCTTGGGCACCCTCTCCACATCGACGAGGCAGATGCGGCAGTTGCCCGCGATCGAGAGGCCGGGATGGTAGCAGTAGCGCGGAACGAAGATCTCCAACTTCTCCGCGGCCTGGATCACCGTGGTTCCATCGGCGACGCTGACCTCACGGCCGTCGATGCTCAGCTTGGGCATGACACCAGCTCCGAGTTCCGGGCCTTGCTGCCGGTGCGAACGTAGTTTTCGAATTCGTCGCGGAATTTCGCGATGTAGGACTGAATCGGCCAGGCGGCCGCGTCGGCAAAGACGCAGATGGTTTTCCCTTCCATGTCGCCGGCGATGGCGAGGAGGTCGTTCAAGTCCTGTGCGCGTCCGTTCCCTTCGATGATGCGGCGCATAATGCGATGCACCCAGCCGGTTCCCTCACGGCACGGCGAGCACTGCCCGCAGGATTCGTGCGCGAAGAACCTCACGGCGGAATAAAGCGCGCCGATCATGCACGTGGTTTCATCCATGACGATCACGCCACCGGAACCCGCCATGGTTCCCGCAGCCGTGAGCGAGTTGAAATCCATGGCGACGCCGATCTCATCGGCGCGCAGAATCTTCGCGGAAATGCCGCCGGGGATGACCGCCTTCAGTTTGTTGCCGTTCCGCACACCACCGGCGCGCTCGATCAGTTGCCGCAAAGTCACGCTCACCGGCTCCTCGTAGACGCCGGGCCGGACCACGTGCCCGCTCACGCAGAACAGCCGTGTGCCGCCCTGACTGTCCGTACCGATCGCGGCAAAGCGTTCGGCTCCATGGCGCAAAATAAACGGGATGCAGGCTAGCGTTTCCACGTTGTTCACGATAGTAGGGCACGCAAAAAGACCCGAGATAGCGGGGAATGGCGGCTTAATCCTGGGAAATCCCTTCCCGCCTTCGAGTGAGGTCAGCAGTGCAGTCTCTTCGCCGCAGATATAGGCGCCGGCGCCGCGGTGAATGACGACGTCGAGATCAAAACCGGTCCCCTGGATGTTCTTGCCGAGCCAGCCCTGGCGATAGGCCTCATCGATGGCGCGCTGCAGGCGCTTGGCCGGACGGAAGTACTCGCCGCGAATGTAGACGTAGGCCTTGTGACTACCGATGGCGTAGGCTGCGATGAGGATGCCTTCGAGCAGGGCGTGCGGGTCGCGCTCCATGATGTAACGGTCCTTGAAGGTTCCGGGCTCCCCCTCGTCAGCGTTGACCACCAGGTACTTTGGTTTCGTCGTTTGCTTAGGAATGAAGGACCACTTTTTACCGGTCGGAAATCCGGCCCCACCCAGACCGCGCAGCTTGGCTTTGGAAACCTCTTCGGTCACTTGTTCCGCAGTCATTGAAGTGAGAACTTTTCGGGCTGCCAGATATCCGCCGTCCGCGACGTAGTCTTCGAACCACGTACCGTCCGGATCTTTGAAGCGCGTGGAGAGGACCGGACCGTCCGAGCAGATGTAAGGTTCAGGCTCCGGGGTCGATTCCGGTTTCCCAGGCTCGGTGAGCGCGTCGCGGATGACGCTGTCGATCGTCCCACCCTCGAGAGGGCCGGCGAAGCGTTCGTCGAGTTGGGCCATGGGCGCCATCTCGCAGGCGCAGAGGCACTCGACCTCGGTCAGCGTGACTTCCTCGCCCGGCGTGGTCTCGCCCACGGCGATCTTCAGATTCTGCTGGATCCGTTCCAGCAGATCGTCAGCGCCGCGCAAGACGCACGGCAAACTTGTGCACACGCGTAGCTCGCGCCGGCCAACGGGCTTGGTGTGTAAC
>JBOGMR010000492.1:0-2366 GCA_050746825.1 Bryobacteraceae bacterium
ATTCATCGCGGTGGGCTTGCTGGGAGCGCTGAGTCACGTAACCGTGCTTGCCGTTCTGTTGCAAGTGTCGGGCGGGCGATTCCTGCGGGCGCAGGCGGGCGCAACTCTGGTGGCGATGACGGTGAACTTCACTCTGAACAACGTGCTCACGTACCGGCAGAACAAACTGGCCGGGTGGCGGTTCCTGCGCGGCTTGTTCACCTTTTATGTGGCCTGCGCGATCGGAGCCGCCGCCAACCTGGCGATCGCCGAGGAGCTGTTCACCGCGGGAATTCCGTGGTGGCTGGCGGGGCTGCTGGGCGCGGTCGTCGGCGGCGTCTGGAACTACGCGGTGACCTCGACGTTTACCTGGAAGGCGCGAGGCTGACCGGCGCGGCGGCCGAGTCGCGGAACCACAGCTCGAGCATCAGCAAACACCACAGCCAGTGATGATTGTTGCGACGCCCGCTCATATGCTCATCGAGAACGAAGCGCACGAACGGAGGCGAGACGATGCCGCGCCCCAGGAAACTCTGTGAAGTCAGATGATCGCAGAGAAACTCGCGCAGAGAACCTCGGAACCACTGCGCGAGCGGCACCCCGAAGCCCATTTTCCCGCGCTGGAGAAGCGCCGGCGGGAGGCGATCGGCGAGCGCGTCGAGCAGAATCGATTTACCGCGGCCGTTTCGGATCTTCCAGTGGTGAGGGATTGAGAACGCCAGCTCCGCGAGGCGGTGATCGAGCAGCGGGCAGCGCACTTCGAGCGAATTTGCCATCGACATGCGGTCGACTTTCACCAGCATGTCGCCGGTGAGCTTTGCAGTCGCTTCGAAATAGACGGCCTGCGACAGCGTGTCGGCGCCGTTCGGGAGCAGGTAGTCGGAGAACGTGCGCCGCAGAAACGCATCGCCGGAAGGCAGCATCCAGCCGGGCTGGAGCAGTTGACGCCGCAGGAAGTACGGCGCGTAGTTGGATTCGAAGTAGCGCTCCAGCGCCGAGGGACGGCTCATCATGCGCAGGTAGTTTTTGCCGTACGCCGAATACGGAAGACAATCGGCCAGCCACGATGCCGCGCGCCGCACAAGCTGCGGCACGCGATCGAACGACCGGCGCCGTTCGACGTCGAAGAAGCTCTCGTAACCGTTGAAGAGCTCGTCGCCGCCGTCGCCGGTCAGGACCACTTTCACGTGCTGCGCGGCGAATTCGGAAACAATGAACGTGGGGATGGCCGAGGAGTCGCCGAACGGCTCGTCGAAGTGGCGGATAAGGCGCGTGACCAGGCTGACCGAGTCGGGCTCGACCAGAATTTGATGATGCTCGGTCTTGTAATGCCCGGCGAGCATCGTGGCGTAGGGCAATTCGTTGAAGCCGCTTTCCTTGAAGCCGATGGAGAAGGTTTTCACCGGCGCGTTCGACTGCCGCGCCATCGAAGCGACCACAGAGCTCGAATCGATGCCCCCGCTGAGGAATGCGCCGAGCGGAACATCCGCGATCATGCGGATGCGCACGGATTCGTCGAACACATCGCGCAGGCGCTCGCGCATTTCGGATTCGCTGATGCCGGGCGGCTCCTGCTCGGCGGGTGCTGGCACGCGCCAGTAGCGCTCGACGTGGATCGAGCCGTCTGCGCCGGCTTCGAGCCAGGACCCGGCGGGCAGCTTGCGGATCGCCCGGAAGGGGCTCCACGGGTCGGGAATATAGTTGAACTGGAAGTAGAGACGCAGAGCCTCCGGATCGAGCTCGCAGGGGACGCCCGCGGCGCGCAGGCACTTCAGCTCGCTGCCGAAATAAAGACCCGACGGGAGCGCGGCATAGTAAAGCGGCTTCTTTCCGAAGCGGTCGCGCCCAAGCAACAGCCGGCGCCGGCGCGCGTCCCAGATCGCGAACGCGAACATTCCGCGCAGTTCCTGGATGCCGGCCGGGCCGCGTTCTTCGTAGAGATGAACGATAGTCTCGGTGTCGCTTTGCGTAGCAAATCGGTGCCCGCGCGCCATCAGGTTCTGGCGCAGATTCTGGTAGTCGTAGATCTCGCCGTTGAACACAATCCAGATGGAGCCGTCTTCGTTCGATATCGGCTGGTGGCCCGTGGCGAGGTCGATAATGCTGAGCCGGCGCATGCCGATGGCGCAGCCGCCGTCGACATGAAAGCCCTCGTCATCCGGTCCGCGATGCCGGATCAGGTCGCACATGGAGCGGATACAGGCTTCGGACGCGACGCCGTCACGGAGCCAGTAGCCGACGATTCCACACATTAGTTTGAGTGTAGCCTCGGGAGCGGTGTGGGGACGGCAGGGCGCCGCAATCGTATTACCATTATTCCTCCCTCTTGGTATGATAATAAGGAATACCATGAAGACTGCCATTTCCGTCGCCGGCGATCTGCTTGC
>JBOGMR010000493.1:0-8467 GCA_050746825.1 Bryobacteraceae bacterium
ATGGATGACGTCGCATCCGTACTTCGCCGAAGCCGCGGTGAATCGTATGTGGGGACAGTTCTTCGCGCGCGGCATTGTCGATCCGGTGGACGACTTCCGCACCACCAACCCGCCCACACATCCGGAACTGCTGGCGGCGCTCGCCAAGGAGTTCCGGGACACCGGCTACAATCTTCGGCGCCTGATGAAAACCATCGTCTCGTCGCGCACCTACCAGGTTTCGTATCGTCCGAATTCCACGAACCGGCAGGATGTGACGAACTACTCGCGGCCGCTCGCGCGCGGGCTCGATGCCGAAGTGTTGCTCGATGCGGTCACGGATGTCACGGGCGTGCCCGAAACTTTTTCGACGGCGGTCACGGACGGCTCGACGGTCGGGCAGGCGCCCGCAGGCACGCGCGCGGTGCAACTCAGAGATCCCGATACGTTTTTCTCGCGGTTCCTGGAGCTCTACGGGCGCGCGAATCGCGGCGCCATTCCGGAGCGCAACGCGGCGCCGAACCTGGGTCAGGCGCTGCATATGTTAGCCGGGACTACGTACGCCCGGCGTCTGAGCGGGCCCAATAGCCGGCTCGCGCGCCTGCTGAAATCCGGGGCGTCCGACGCGCAAATCGTCGAAGAATTCTACCTCGCGGCGCTCGCTCGCTTTCCGGATCCGGAAGAGACCAAAGAAGTGCAGGCGATTCTGGCCGGCCGCAGCGATCGCGAAGCCGGTCTCCGCGAGTTTGTCTGGGCATTGATCAGTTCCCGCGAATTCGCGGAGAATCATTAAGGAGGCATCGAGTGAGACATCCCACCTCCCGCAGAGATTTTTTGAACGCAGGCTCGTTGGGCTTTCTCGGCATCACGCTCGGCGATTATCTACGCGCGGCTGCCGCGGAGAAGCCTCCATCGAAGGCCAAGGCAAAGGCCAACGCCGTGATCCTGTTCTGGCTGGAAGGCGGACCCAGCCACATCGACACCTGGGATCCCAAAACGAACAGCAACTTCAAGCCGATTTCGACCAACGTCGCTGGCATTCAGATCACCGAGTTGCTGCCGAAGATGGCGAAGATGATGAACAAGTTCGCGCTGGTGCGCTCGATGCACACGCGCGGCACGGATCATCCGCAGGCCACGCACTACGCGATGACCGGCCATGAGATCAATCCGGCCATGCAGTTTCCGAGCCTCGGGTCAATCGTCACCAAGGAAATGGGGCCGCGTAACGCCGTGCCGGCTCACGTGTTGGTTCCCAAGTGGGACCGCACTCGCCAGTACGAGGAATATTTCCGCGCGGCATTTCTCGGCGGCGAATACGATCCGATGTGCATTCCGGATCCGAGCAAGCCGGGATTCGAGGTAACGGATCTGAGTCTTCCCAAGACGCTGTCCGAGTCGGCGGTCGAGGGACGGTCGCAATTCCTGCGCGCCGTCGACCGGCGCTATCGCGCGCTGAACGAGACCGCGGAGCACTCGAATATGGATGCGTACACGGCGCAGGCGTGGAAGATGATCCTGACGCCGGCCGTGCGCGACGCGTTCGATCTGTCCAAGGAACCGGACAAGATGAAGGAGCGCTACGGCAAGGACGCCGTCGGCCAATCCGCCCTGATGGCGCGCCGGCTCGTCGAAGCAGGCAGCCGATTCGTCACCGCCGCGGGCTATCACAGCAACTCCTGGGACACGCACAGCGACAATGACAAGGGCCATCGCGACCGCCTTTCTCCACCGCTCGACCGGACGTTGACGGCGCTGGTTGGCGATCTCGAGGAGCGCGGGCTTCTGGAGACGACGCTCGTGGTTGCGATGGGCGAGTTCGGCCGCACTCCCCTCATCAACGCCAATCTGGGCCGCGATCACTGGCCAAACTGCTGGTCGCTCGCGCTTTCGGGCGGCGGCATCAAGACGGGGCAGGCCGTCGGAGCTAGCGACGAAAAGGGCTACAACGTGACAGATCGTGTGGTCACGATGGGCGACCTTTTCGCCACGATTTATCAGTCGCTGGGGATTGACTGGACCAAGGAGTACATGAGTCCGATCGGGCGCCCTGTGAAGATTGCGAATTCGCTGGAAGACCGGACGGGGGAACCGGTACACGAGCTGCTGTAATCCTCCGCTCCGTGACGGTTGCGGTTCTGATGCGAAGCCCTCACACCGAACCGCGACCGTCAGGGAGCGGCGCTGATTGGACCAAGCGTGATCGATCGACGGCATTTTCTAAAATCCGCCCTCGCGCTGCCCTTACCCGCCGCCCGGCTGCTCGCGCAGGCGCGCGCTGCCGATGCCGCGGCCCTGAAGATCCGCCGCGTGGATCCGCACGTGCTCCGCATCGGCGGCCGTTCGGACGTCGTCTGCGTCCGCATCGAGACCGAAGAAGGCATTCACGGATGGGGTGAGGGAACCACGCCGCCCACTGTGTGGCCGGTCGTCGCGCAGATTCGCGCTTTTCAGAAGTTGCTGACTGGCGCAAGGGCCTGGGACATCGAAAAGCTCTGGCGCCAGATGTACATCGTCGAGGAGAACACTCTCGGCGGCACTCTCTACGCCGCCATCAGCGCCATCGATATCGCTCTTTGGGACATCGTCGGCAAGAAACTCAATGTGCCTGTCTACAAGCTGCTCGGCGGGAAGCTCCGCGACAAGTTGCGCATCTACGCCAGCTACCGTTGGGGAAACATCCCGCGAACCGCCGCAGCGTACACCCGCCGCACCAGGGAACTGATGGCCGAAGGGGCTACGGCGGGCAAGTACGATCCGTTCGGCGAATACCCGGGGCCGGACCGCCAGTTGCCGACGGCAACGCTGAACGAGGTCCGCGAGATGGTTCGCGGTATTCGCGAAGCCGGGCCAACCTTCGACATCTGCGTTGAGGCGCACGGGAAATTCAACGTCGCATCCGCCGGCCGAATCATCAAGATGCTGGAGCCGTTCGATGTGTTCTTTCTCGAGGAGCCTGTGCCGCCGGAAAACGTAGACGCGATGGCGATGCTGCAACAATCCACCAACATCCCGATTGCGACGGGCGAGGGACTGCAGTCGCATTTCAGTTTCCGTGAGACGCTGGCCAAGCAGGCCGCGCGCATCCTGCAGCCGGACGTGGCGCGCACGGGCGGCATCACGGCGCTGAAGAAGATCGCGGCGATGGCCGACGTGCACTACGTAACCATCGCGCCGCACAATCCGAACGGCCCCGTGTGCACCGCCGCCAGTATTCACGTGGCGGCGTCGATTCCGAATTTCGTCATCATGGAGGAGGGAAACCGCAACACCCAGCAGTATGGCGACGTGTTCGCCGGCGGCTGGAAACCGACGCTGGCCGATTGGCCGATCCTGGAGAGTCCGGGTCTGGGCGTCGACTTCTCACCCGCCTTCGTGAAGGAGTTCGAAGTCAAGCCGCAATAATTCCAATACCTGCTGCGGGCCGCGGCGTCCGGCGGTCCGGAGTAAGGCCGCTATGGGCCGCTAGTAAGCAAAAAATCATATTGTCTTAGGGAACATCTGCGATCATAGTGATCTTGTTCGAAGGAGGACCCATGTTTTCACTTCGTGCTTCGTGGCGGCTTGCCAATGCCGTCCTGTTCGCGTCCGCATTGTTGGGCCAGGACGTGATTCAACTCGGCGGCCCAGTGCCGCGCGGCGCAGCCCCGGAACGCGCTGTCCCTTCGGCACGCGGATACATCGTTACCTTCGCGCCCGGCACCACGAAGCCGGCGAGGGCATTGGCGGCGATGCAGGCGGGTGCGCAGGTGCGCCACAACTACGACAACGTCGATGCGATGGCGGTCACGTTACCCAACGACGCCGCCGTCGCGGCACTGCGCGCGCGCCAGGGCGTCCTCCAGGTGACGCCCGACTATGTCGTCCGCGCGAGAGTCAAGCCGGGCGCCGGCGGTGGCGCGCCCCTCACGTTCAATCCGCTGCAACTGATTTCCTACGAGGTGCAGCGCGTCGGCATCCCTGCCGGCGGTTCGGACGGAACGGGCATCGGAGTCGCCGTGCTCGATACCGGCATCGATTTCAACCACCCGGATCTGAACCCCGCTCCCAATGGCGCGGCGACCGCCTTCAACGCCATCACTCCCGGCGCATCGTGCCAGGACAACGGCGGCCACGGCACCCATGTTTCCGGACTCATCGCTGCAAGTAACAATGCAATCGGGATCGTTGGCATGGCGCCGGAAGCACGCCTGTACTGCGTCAAGGTGCTCGATGCCAACCTGACAGGGACGGATTCCAATATCATGGCTGGGCTTGATTGGGTCTTGCAGAACCGTAACCGGGTAACGCCGCCCATTCGAGTGGTGAACGTGAGTCTCGGCCGCCCGCTTGCCACGGGCGAGACGTTCTCTAACTCGCCGCTTCGCCCGCTGATTCAATCGCTGTACAACGCCGGCGTCGTGGTGGTGGCGGCAGCCGGAAACGATGCGACGCTGGAGGTCAACACTGTTGTGCCGGCCGGGTTTCCCGAAGTCATCTCTGTGGCATCCACTGTGGCCACAAACGGCATCCGCACTTGTCAGTTATTCGGGCTCGACTTGACCAGTGTTCCGGCGGATACCGCTTCGGGGTTTACGACAGACGGGGCCGACGTTACGACCTCGGCTCCCGGCGAAGAACGCAGCGACATTGTCCTCCTGGGCAGCTCCGGCTGTGTTGCCCTGCTGTACGGCACAATATCGACCACGCTGAACACCGGGGGCGCCACGCGGAAGCTGGTCCCAGGGTTGCAAGAGGCGCGCGGAACCAGTTTTTCAACCAGCCTGGTCACGGGCGTGGTTGCGCGCGTGATTCAGAAGCGGCTTGTTCCCGCCAGCGGAAACGGGGCCGAGGTCGAGGGCATCAGGAACTGGATCCGCAATAATGCCAGCCGCCGCGGCGCCGCGCCGCTCGATCATCCTTGGGGCGGTGTGATTTTCGATTACAGCTTCGACGGTGTGCGAGAGGGCATCGCTCAGGCTCCGAAGTAGCGTGCCGTGATTCCGTGCCGCTCCGCCGGTCGGTTGCGGGCAGTTCCGCGTCTCTGGAGAATTGGGAACAAGAAGCGAGTCGTACGATTCCGCGGCGTTGTGAACCGGCAGGCCGGAGACCCTCCCGCACAATTCACGATTTCTTTACGCCGCTATCACGACTCCCTCGCCCGCCGGGCCTATCCTCGATACATGAAGACGACGGAGAATGGCTGGCTCGCGGGGCTGACGGCGGCGGTTTCGGTGCTGCTGTTGATTTCCGTTTCCATCAACATGCAACTCGCATCACGCATCCGGACAATGCGGTCGAGCCTCGAGCAGGCCTACGCGAAAACGGGATTGGCCGGCGGAGAGGCGCTGCCTCCACTCGAAGCGAAGGACCTCGAGGGTCGCGACGTGCAGGTCGGGTTCGATCCACGCAAGCCAACGCTGGTGTACGTCTTCACGCCACAGTGCGGATGGTGCACGCGGAATCTGGACAATCTCCGGGCAGTCGCCGGGCAGGCCCAAGGCCGTTACCTGGTGGTGGGTCTGTCGCTTGAGTCGCAATCGCTGGCCGAATACGTCACCAGGGAAGCTCTGAATTTTCCGGTGTACCATCAGCCGCCGGAAAAAGTGATCGCGAGTTATAAGCTCCGGTCGACACCCAGCACGATCGTAATCTCGCCGGAAGGAAAAGTGCTCAGGAGCTGGACGGGCGCTTACAGCGGAGAGGTGCAGAAGCAGGTTGAGGAGTTGTTGCACGTGAGCTTGCCCGGCCTGCGGGACGCCCCGGTGTCCCGTCTGGCAGACGCGCGCGAGCGTTAAGACCGCGGCCGATGGGTCAGCTCTCCCACACGCCGAGCCAGGTCAAAGCGCGCGCGCTCGAGGGTGTATTGGGCCGCATAGTAGGCCAGCCATTTTTCACTTTCCGCAAAGCGCGCCGCTTCGACCTGTATGAGCGTCGCTCGGCCTTCGCTCATCAGGGTTAGCAGAACCGAGAGCTGCTCGCGAGCCAGTTCAAGATCGAGGCGCGCGACATCGATTTCGCTTTGGCGCCGGCGGACATCCTGGTAGCTCCGGCGCGTTTCCCGGGCGATCCGCTGCCGTGCGGAAGTCAGTTCGATGCGCAAACGCGACGCGTTGATCTGGGCCTGTTCGGACAGCGCGGAGACTTGCGGCCCGACCAACAGCGGGACCTGAAACGACATCCCGAGCAGGCCGTTATGCCGCTTGAAGGTCTGGAAGTAATCGTCGTAATTGTTGTAACGCCCGAACAGGCCGTATTGCGCGACCAGATCGACCCGCGGCAGGCGCGCGGCCTTTTGAGCTTTGATATCGAGGCCTTCGGCGAGCAGAGCGGATTCCTTGCGGCGCAGTTCCCGGCTGGACTGGAGCGCCATTTCGACAGCCTCTTCTTCGGTCGCAGGATATCGGGGAGAGACTCGGGCTTCATCCGACGGCTGCACGCGGTCGCTCTCCTCAAAGCCCAGCGCCATCGCGAGCGACGTCTCGACCGCTTCGATGTCGCCCTGCAGCACCGTCGCGCGATGCCGAGCCCGCGCCAGGTTGAACGCCGCACGCTTGTTATCCAATTCGATCGCCCGGCCCTCGTCGAGACGCGCTCGCGTCGCCTGCGCGACTTTGTCCATGCTTTGAATCTGCTGTCCGGCAAGCTGGTGCTCACGCCGGAGGCGCTCTGCGTCCAGGAATAGCTCGACGACGCGGAACGCGATCTCTTCCTGTTTTTCAGCGGACGCAATGCCGGCCCCGCGCGCATTCTCTTTTACTTTGGCCACCGTCCAGCTTTGTTGACGATTGAAGAGGAACTGGTTGGCGCGCGCTTGAATAATGGATGGGGCGGAGCCTTCGATGCTCATCGGAAATCCGTTGTTATACGCAAGCCCGCTGCCGACGCCGATGCGCGGCAGAAACGGGTCGCGCGCAATCCGGACGTCTTCCTGTGCTTTGCGCTCGTCGAGCCGGGCAAGCAGAAGGTCCGCATTCTGCTTAAGGGCCAGCTCGACGGTTTGGTTGAGCGTCATCGTGCGAACCTCGCCGCGGGCTGGCCAGACGGCGGTGAACAGCAATGCGATCAAGGCACGGTTCATGACTTCATTCTACCGGCCGCCCTATTCGTAGCGCAGCGCCTCAGTCGGATTCAGGCGTGCGGCGCGGTTGGCAGGCAGCAGGCCGAAGGCGAGGCCGACGATGCAGGAGACGCCAAAAGCCACGATGATCGACAGATTTGAAACCGGAATGCGGAGGTTCTCGACGAAGAACCGAACGCTAAACGGAATCGATACTCCTACCAGGATGCCAGCCAGACCTCCGGCGAGCGAGATCAGGACCGCCTCGACAAGGAACTGCAGGAGGATGTCCCTGCGCGTCGCCCCGACCGCCTTGCGGATTCCGATTTCACGCGTCCGCTCGGTGACTGTGACCAGCATGATGTTCATGATGCCGATGCCGGAGATGATGAGCGCAATCGCCGACACCAGAAGGAGCACCAACTGCAGAATCAGAGAGATGTTTTTCGCAGCGTTCAGAATGGCCTGCAGGTTTTCGACGCGGTACGCAGCGCCGGAGCGATGGCGCCGCTCGAGTATCTGGCGCACAGTCTGCGTGATCGCCTCCACTTCGTGGGGAGACTTCACCTGGACGTACAACGGATCGATTCGCTCGACTTGCGTGAAGTACCTGAGCACGGTAATCGGGATCAGAATCGTCTCCGAGGTCACCTCGGTCTGACCGAAGCTTTCGACGCGCTCCTTGAACGTCCCAATGACGGTGAACTGCAGCCCATAAATCTTGAGCACCTGACCGATCGCGGACTGCTGGCTGCCATAGAGGCGTCGTGCGAGCTTTTCCGTGATGACCGCGACGCGGCTGCGCTGGGCGACATCGGAGGCATCGAGAAAGCGGCCGGCCAGCACGACCAGATTGCGCACGGGCTGGTATTCCTGGTCCGAGCCGATGACGCGCACGTCCTGCTCCTTGCCGTTGATGAGCAGGCGGTCCGTGTTGGTCATGACGCCTGTCGCGGCGACGATTCGCCCGCCCAGCTCGTTACGGACAGCCTCGACGTCCGCCAGCTTGATGAAATCACTTTGGAAGCGCGCCGCCTCCTGAGTGCCGGAGTCGTAGTACGCGAAGATCATGTTCGAGCCGATGCCCTGGATCTGCTCGAGGATGTACTCGCGGCTCGTCAGGGAGATGGTAACGACAAGGATCACCGAGGTATTGCCGATCAGCATGCCGAGGCACGTGAGGAAAGTGCGGATGGGATTGCTGCGGAGGGCTTCCAGGCTGAAACGAAGGGCTTCAGGTACAAAACGGGTCAGAGGCGGAGGACCCGGCGCCCCGGCGCTCATTACCCGCCGATTTCCCGCAGCAGCTTCTGCGCTTCTTCGCGGGATGGATCGTCGGGTCCGATGGGCGTGGTGAGGTAACGGCGGAGCAAGGTGCGGGCCGAATCCAGATTCTGACGCGACTTCACGTAGGCCGCCGCGCGCTCGAAGATCAGGCGAGGGTTATTC
>JBOGMR010000494.1:0-8052 GCA_050746825.1 Bryobacteraceae bacterium
TCTCAGTACCGGCTCGCACCAATGTCGTAGTGCGGGTAACGGTGGCGCCCGTCGTTCCCGCGGTGATGTGTACCTCCGTGACATCGTTGATATCCCCGGAAAAGGCTTTGTGTAGGGCTGCGAGAAACCGCATCTGCGGTAGCTTCCACACCGGCGGGCTCGGATTGTTTCGGGGGTCGGGAATCGTACGCGGAAACAGATAAATACAGGGTGGAGGCAGTGTGTATCTGCCTAAAAGAGTCGCTCTCTCCGGATTGGCTTGAAGCTTTGGACACGGGCGACCAAGAGATCCACAGATCATGTCCCAGATAATTAAGCCATCAACGCGCTGGCCTCGATGTATGATTTCCGCACTCAGCCGGACGTGTATTCCGGACCAAGCATTCTTCCGTGGGTCGGCGCCGGCGTTTTGGCAGAGAGACCAGATCACGAACTCATCAGCTTGTGGCGGGCGTTCGAAAATATTTGTGTTATTGCCATCGAGACACCCCTTTGCCTCGATCACGGCGACCCAACCGTCAGGCATTCGCACCTCGTAATCGTGCCGGTCTGCCGAACCGGAGGCGCGCCACTCGGCAATGTAACCGTAATCTCTGAGATAATCCAGGATCGCGGCAATCAAGCCTCGCTTGCCGCCCATAGTGGCGGCTTGTTGGCCGCGGATTCTTTCGATCGCTCCTTGAAAAAGGCCGCTCCGAATGAAGTCGTCAACCGGGAGACCGTGTCGGCCAATCGAGGGGCGACGTCTCTCAATGCTTCTGCAACTCAATGACTGCGCGCTTTGTCTCCTCAGGTAGGCTGCAGAGAATGACTGGGTTGTTTGAGGATGCGGATTCGAGCGCCTGGCACTACGCGGCCTCTTCCAGCGCCTTGCTCGCGGCCAGCTTCAGCAGTAGGTGTCTGTCTAGCCACGTGACCGCGGGTACAACCAATCCATCGCCCAACAGGTGATACGCGTCATTGTAGTTGTCCGGCAGCGGATAATCTTCCGGAACACCCATCAGTCTGGCGGCTTCCCTCGGAGACAGGAGCCTCGAACGAACTCTCTTCCCCTCTACGAT
Source organism: Bryobacteraceae bacterium (assembly GCA_050746825.1). Lineage (GTDB taxonomy): Bacteria > Acidobacteriota > Terriglobia > Bryobacterales > Bryobacteraceae > JBOGMR01. The sequence continues at coordinate 1,062 of JBOGMR010000494.1, forward strand.
TAATACGAACTGGCGGCTTGATCCGCCAACCGGTGTTCTCAAACATCCTGACACGTCATCAAAGCGAACTTCTGCCCGCTGAATTTTTTGCCCACTTTCGTCCTGCCGCGTGCGCCGGTATACGGTCCCGACTTTCCGCACCCCGGTTGATTGAGCTTCGATGAGCTTACGCCGGTTTATCGTGGACATCAGTGACATGAGCCTCTCCGTCTCTTTCTGCGTGTGCCAGTCTACGCCGGCGGGACTGTCTTCGATTAGGTCCGAAAGCGCGGTCTCGCGAACCGGTGGCTCAGGCAAGTTCCACCACAACCAAAGACTTCGTAAGGAGGTTGGCAGGCAAGCCCAGGCTCTCCTGAGCGACTTGGGATGCCACGCCAAAGAAGGCCAACTGGAGACCAGCTCGGGAGGCATCACTATGCCTTTGCGCGCCGCAACAATGAACAAACGAGGCCGGGATTGCGGAAGAAAATGCAAAGCGCCCATCACCATCGGGCCCACGAGGTAGTCGCCTTCAGCGACCATTCGGAAGAGATTAAGAAAGTCCTTCCCACCGTGAGATGTGATTGCACCAACCACGTTTTCAATGACGACGAGACGGGGCGCTCTGCCTTCGTCGATTAGGCTCTGGATCAGCGACCAAAAAGGCCAGAATGTGCCGCTTCGATTGCCTCGGAGGCCTGCACCTTTGCCTGCTAAAGATAAGTCCTGGCAGGGAAAGGAACCCCAAATCAGGTCCGGTTCACCCGGCAGATCAGCCGCCGTAAGTTTTGCAACGTCCTCAACCTTCAATTCCGGGCAAGCAGGCGGGTCACCAACACCAAAGCGCGCGGTATATGCGGCGGCCTTTTTCTCACACCACTCATTCGCGAAAGCGCACTTCCAAGCGTCGCCGAAACCGAGGCGCGCCATTCCGCCGCCAGCGAAGAACTCATACCAGATGAGTTGCTTATCGTTCATGCCCACCACTCAAGAATCGGCTGATTCGTGTCTGTAGTTTACCGGTGTTCCGCGTCTGACACTCCCAAATAACGAGCACCCTCCAACCGGCTCTTCGAAGAGCACCGATGTTCCGTCTATCCCTGACGCTGTTGCGCTGCTGCTTGGATCGCCAGTAAGCTCGATTACTACGCGGCAGCTCTGCGCCCGGACAGCAGTGGCAGTGCCAAAAGCACCCGTGAACGAATATGACCGTGCGAAGTCTACTCAACACCAGATCCGGACACCCGGCGAGTCTCCTGCAATGCAAGCCGTAGCGGAACCCCATGCCGTGGACCGCGCTGCGCACCAACAACTCTGGTGTGGTATCCACCGAGCGGACTCGACGCATGGTTTCGCTGCGCTGGGCTGGTGTCAGGTTGTCCACGATTCTCAAACATTATAGCGATCCTCGAGCGTGCAGGCTGCTTCGTGCCCGCCTGCAGCTTCGCGACTAAGCTCACGGCGTTCTTCAAAAAGAAGGTGGAGGACCCCTTTGCTTACCTGTAAGCAATTTCTCGCTGAGTTATCCAATTTCCTCGATGAAACGATCGGCGCCGAGGAGCGCCAAAAGCTCGAGAGGCACATCAACGAGTGCCCCAACTGCTGGGTCATCGCCGACACCACGCGCAAGACGATCCAGGTGTACAAGGCGTCGCAGCCGGTCGAGATCCCGAACGACATCCGCTCGCGCCTTCCCAAGGCGCTCGAAAGAAAGATGGCCTCGAAGCGATCCTGCCAGTCGTGATAGACTGCGGCCCATGCAGGCTGCCGTAGATGTAGCAATTCCCTCCCCTGTTTCCTCTCCCTCCGAATCCATTTCGAAACGTCCCGCCATGGAGCGGAACATCGCGCTCGACGCCTTCCGGGGCTTCATCATGCTGATGCTGTGTGCGTCGGGTTTCGGATTCGGCGCTCTCGCGCGCGACCCGCGCTTTGCGGCCATCGCGGCGCAGTTCGATCACGTCGCCTGGGAAGGCGCGGTGTTCTGGGACCTGATCCAGCCGGCCTTCATGTTCATGGTGGGAGCCGCGATGCCGTTTGCGCTGGCAAAGCGTGAGGCGGAGGGCGCGGCGTTCGGCGCCAATTTCCGGCACGTCGCCGCACGGTCGTTCCGGCTGCTGCTGCTCAGCCAGATCCTGATGTGCATTTCGGCCGGCCGCCTGAATTTCCAGTTGATCAACGTGCTCGCCCAGATGGCGTTCACTTATCTGTTCTGCTTTCTCATTTTGCAATTGAGCTTTCGCGCTCAGGTCGTCGTGGCGGCCCTGATTCTGGCGGGACACTCGGCGCTGTTCCTGGCGTTTCCCCCGGGCTTTTCGCAGACTGGCAATATCGGCGCCGTGATCGACCGATTCCTGCTCGGCCGCAACTATTCCGGCCACTACGTAACCATCAACTTCGTCACCAGCATCGTCACCACGCTGGCCGGCGCGTGGGCGGCGCAGCTCCTGATGAGCCGCCGCACCGCCGGGCGGAAGATGAAAATTCTGGCAGCCTGCGCGGCAGGATGCTTCGCCGCGGGCCTCGCGCTCGCACCTGTCATCCCGCTGGTAAAACGGATCTGGACCGCCTCGTTCACGCTGTACAGCACCGGCTGGGTGTTGCTGATGCTGATCGCGTTCTACTGGCTGGTCGACGTGCGCGGCTGGCGGCGCGCCGCGTTTCCGATCGTGGTGGTCGGGATGAATTCCATCTTCATCTATTCGGTCCACCAGGTGTTGCAGGGCTGGATCAACCGCGCCGTCGGCGTGTTCACGGGCAAGTTCGAATTCATCGGGGCGCTCGCGCCGGTGGCGCAGGCGACGGCGGTGCTCGCGGTGATGTGGTATCTCTGCTACTGGCTGTATCAGCGCAAGATATTTTTCAAATTGTGAGCCTGGCGGATCGCGCGCTCACGATCGATGAGTTACGCGCTCCAGGAGAACGGCGCATACTGCCCGTTGTTCCTGCCGGTCACGTCGTCCCACGCCAGACCTAGCGCGTGCACATGGCTCTTCGACGCCCGAGCGAGCGCAAAACGATCGGCGGCCGGGTGGCCGGTGTTGTCCAGATGGAGCGGCCCGGTGGCGTTGGGGTTGATTCCCATTGCGCCTTCCGCCGCCATGTCAACCAGGCTCGCCGCTCTCACCGCCCATTTGACTCCGCGGCGATCAAAATGAATCGGCGCCGATTCCACTCCCAGGAACCTTCCGACCAGAGCCGATAGCACCGACATCGGCCCCCCTGCCGCACCGCTCGCGATCGCCGTAATGGCGTCGCGCTGCTCGGCGCCGGCTCGCTCGTCCGCGATGACGCCAACCGACCAGTTCCCTTTCCCCATCGCCTCGGGCGTCCATCCCAGAACAATAAAGCCCAAGCCGTCGAGCGAGACGCTCCCGTAGCTTCCGCTCTCGATCTGGAAGGCCATCGCAAACGTGCAGGTTCCATTGGTCGGGTTGAAGGACATTTGCCCCGGCACGCAAGGACACACAAAATCGCAACTGCACGTTTCGTAGTATTGCCCGCTCACCTTCCAGGCTGGTGCCGCCATTCCATCCACCTCCAGACTATGGGCAATATACCACTCACGTGTGCGGGCTCGGCGCGCGCCCCGGGATGCGACACGCCCGGGTACAACGGACGGGTACAACGGATACAATAACCATATCGGAATGAGTCGCGTTCGCTTGAAGGTCGTCGCTCTGCTCCCGCTGGCTGCATGCGCGCTCGCGCAATCACCGGAGGGCGTCGCCCACTTCGAAGACTCCGTGAAGGCCGTCCTTCGAAATAACTGTTTAGCCTGTCACTCCGAAAAGAACCTGACCAGCGGCCTCTCGCTCGAGACGCGCGAATCCATTCTGCGCGGCGGCAATCGCGGCGGCGCGCCAGGCATTATCCTCGACGCAATCCGCCAAACCGGCGACCTCAAGATGCCCGTCGGTGGAAAACTTTCGCCCGAGCAGATTGCCGCGATCGAGAAATGGATCGCCGCCGGCGTTCCGATGCCGGAGAATCTGCTGCGTTCGCGCCGTGCCGGCGCGGATCACTGGGCCTTTCAGGCGCCTAAAAAAGCAGCACTGCCCGCAGTTCTCGACACCTCCTGGTCACGCAATCCCATCGACCGCTTCATCCTCGCGCGTCTCGAAGCCGCGAAGTTGAAGCCGTCGCCCGAAGTGGATCGACCCACCCTGTTGCGCCGCGCGAGCCTCGATCTCACCGGCCTTCCGCCCTCGCCCGCCGAACTCCGCGATTTTGTCGACGACGCTCGCCCCGGCGCCTACGAGCGCGCCGTCGATCGTCTCCTCGCCTCGCCTCACTATGGCGAGCGCTGGGGCCGGCATTGGCTCGACATCGCGCGCTACGCGGATTCCGACGGCTACACCATCGACGCCCCGCGCGAGATCTGGAAGTATCGCGACTGGGTCATCCAGGCGACCAGCCGCGACATGCCCTTCGATCAGTTCACCATCGAGCAGATCGCGGGAGACTTGCTGCCCAACGCGACCAACGAACAGCTCATCGCGACGGGTTTCCAGCGCAACACCCCGAGCAATTTCGAAGGCGGCATCGACTTCGAGCAATATCGCGTCGAGGCCGTCGTCGATCGCGTCGCGACCACCGGCTCTGCCTACCTTGGCCTCACGCTCGGCTGCGCGCGCTGTCACGATCACAAGTACGACCCCATCTCGCAGCGCGAGTTCTATCAGTTCTTCGCGTTCTTTAACAACGTCGACGAGGTTGACAAGGAAGCCGACCGCCGTTACTTCAATCGTCCCTTCCTCGAGCTCGCGACGCCGGAAGAAATCGGGAAGCGCGGCGCGTACCAGGCGCAACTCAAAGCGTTGAACGACGAACTCGCTCTGTACCGAATGACCGGCGTCAAGAACGATGATGCCGGCCTGCGCGAACGCCAGGCTAACCTGCGCAACTTCCGCACACGCGAGCCCAAGGTCACCTCCACGCTCATCATGCGCGAGCTCGCCGCGCCGCGATTCGCCTACATCCACCTGGGCGGCGATTTCACGCGCAAAGGCGCGCCCGTAACGCCCGGCGTCCTCGCTGTGCTTCCAAAGCTCGACTCGGCGCGCCCCACCCGGCTCGACTTCGCGCGGTGGCTCGTCGATCGCGGCAATCCGCTCACCGCGCGCGTCACCGTCAATCGCATCTGGCAAAAATATTTCGGCAAGGGCCTCGTCGACACCGAAAACGACTTTGGCACACAGGGCGACAAGCCCACTCATCCGGAGTTGCTCGATTGGCTGGCCGTCGAATTTATGGAGCGCGCCTGGAGTCAGAAGGCGATCCACCGCCTCATCGTCACCTCCGCCGCTTACCGCCAGACTTCCCTCCGCCGTCCCGACGCCGTCGCTGTCGATCCTGACAATCGCCTGCTCGCGCGGCAGAATCGCCTGCGCCTCGAGGCCGAGATCGTCCGCGACGCCTCGCTGGTCGCGAGCGGCTTGCTGGCGCCCAAGGTTGGTGGGCAGAGCGTCTATCCTCCGCAGCCCGCCGGCGTTTATCAGGTCACGCAAGTGCGCCGCGAGTGGAAAACGTCCACCGGTGAGGATCGCTATCGCCGCGGGATGTACACCTTCTTCCAGCGCTCCGCCGCGCATCCCAGCCTGATGGTCTTCGACGCCCCCGACGCCTCGGTCACGTGCACGCGCCGCACTCGCTCGAACACGCCTCTACAGGCGCTGACGCAATTGAACGACGAGGCCGCCACTGAATTCGCCTCCGCTCTCGCAAAAAGAATCGAGAAGGACGCGCCACCCGATGACGGCGCGCGCCTCCGCCATGGCTACCTGATCGCTCTCACCCGCGAGCCGCGCCCCGAAGAAGCCGCGCGCCTGCTGCGCTTCATGCAGGTCCAGCGCGATTCCAAACGCGACGCCCTCACCGCCGTCGCGCGCGTTCTCCTCAACCTCGACGAGTTTCTGACACGCCCATGAAATCCGAAGATCCCCTCCTGAGACGCACGCGACGCCACTTCTTCCGCGACTGCGGCATCGGCGTCGGCAAGGCAGCCCTCGCCTCCCTGGTTAACCCATCCGTGTTTGCCGCCCGGCACCACGCCGCGAAAGTCGACCACGTCATCTACCTGTTCATGTGCGGCGGCCCCAGCCAGCTTGAGCTGTTCGACTACAAGCCCGAGCTTCAGAAGTTCGACGCCAAGGTCGCGCCCGAATCCCTGCTCAAAGGCAAGCGCTTCGCGTTCATGGACACGTTCTCCAAGGAGCCGCCCAAGCTCCTCGGAACACGCCGCACGTTCACGCGACACGGAAAATCGGGACTCTACCTTTCCGAGTTGCTGCCTCATCTCTCGAAGGTCGCCGACGATCTGGTGATGCTCCACGGCGTCTCCACCGAAAACTTCAACCACGGACCCGCCAAGCTGTTCGTCAACACAGGCTCGGTGCGTCCCGGGCGGCCGAGCATCGGCTCCTGGGTCACATACGGAATCGGCAGCGATTCGAAAGATCTGCCCGGCTTCGTCGTGCTCCAGTCCGGCCCGCGCGGCCCCCGCGGTGGCGCGTCGCTTTATTCGAGTGGCTTCCTGCCCACGTCGCACCAGGGCGTGCCATTCCGATCGACGGGCGATCCGATTCTGAATCTCGCCAATCCGCCCGGAGTCACCGCAGAGCAGCAGAAGCAGACCATCGACGCCCTGCGCGACTTGAACGCGATGACGCTCCGCCACACCGGCGATTCGGAAGTCGAAACCCGTATCGCCCAGTATGAGATGGCGTTCCGGATGCAAACTTCCGGTCCCGAGCTGATCGACTTCTCGAAGGAATCGCGCGAAACGCTCGCCATGTACGGCGCCGATCCTGGCTCGCCCGCCGCCGCTTTCGCCAACAACTGCCTGCTCGCGCGACGCCTGGTCGAGCGCGGCGTGCGTTTCGTCCAGCTCTATCACGCCGACTGGGACCATCACGCCGATCTCACGCAACCCCTCGACGAAGTCGCGCGCGAAGTCGACCGCCCCGCCGCCGCACTGATCGCCGACCTCAAGCAGCGCGGCCTCCTCGAT
>JBOGMR010000495.1:0-1880 GCA_050746825.1 Bryobacteraceae bacterium
CGAGTATTACAAGATCAAGCCCGAGCGCCGCCACCTGGTCCGCAATCTCATTTACCCGGTGCCCGACCCCGCGTTCCCGTTTCTTGGGGTCCACTTCACGCGCCTGATCCGCGGGGGCATCGAGGCTGGACCGAACGCCGTGTTCGCATTTGCGCGCGAAGGTTATCGCAAGTCCGATGTCGATTTCGTGGACCTCTGGGACGCCCTCACCTTCAGCGGTACCTGGAATTTTCTCTCGCGCTACCCCAGGATGTGCTGGGATGAGCTTCGGCGCTCGTTCAGCCGCGAGCTATTCTGCAAATCGCTCCAACGCCTGGTCCCCGAAATCCGTCCCGGCGATCTCGCGCCCGGCGGTGCGGGCGTGCGCGCGCAAGCCGTTTCACCCAACGGCGAACTCGTGCAGGATTTCGAATTTCTCATCCGCCGCCGCGCCGTTCATGTCCTCAACGCCCCCAGCCCCGGAGCCACTGCGTCGCTCGCCATCGGCGAAGAAATCGCCGGCCGCGTCGCCGAAGTGATGTAGCCGAGTCTTGGAATCTGGTGAGCGAAGCCGCCGGCGCATGTTCGCGCGCCAGCCAGCCTCACACATCGAACATCGCCAGCGTTTCCTCGAGCGACTTCAATGCGTCGCGCGCCGGAGAATACTCGTGGGCCACATACCCCTGAAAATTCAGATCCGCGATCGCTCGGGCGATGCCGCGATAATTCATCTCCTGCGTGTCGTCCATTTCGTGCCGGCCGGGGTTGCCCGCAGTGTGGAAGTGGGCGATCCACTGGATGTTGTTGCGGATGGTGCGAATGATGTCGCCCTCCATGATCTGCATGTGATAGATGTCGTACAGCAGCTTCACGCGCGGTGAGTTCACGCGTTTGCACAGTTCAACGCCCCAACTGGTGCGGTCGCACTGGTAGTCGGGATGATTCACCTTGCTGTTGAGCAGTTCGAGGCAAATCGTGACGCCTTTCTCTTCGGCCTGAGCCTTCACGCTGTTGAGAAAAGCAACCACGTTGTCCATTCCTTCCTGATCGGACATGCCACGGCGGTTGCCCGAGAGCGCAATCACGTTGGGGGCGCCTCCTTCGGCAGCCTTGTCGATCAATTCGCGCATCGCCTTTTCAACCTTTGGATGATCCTCCTTGCGGTTGCAGCCGCCGGTAAGAGTCATCGCGCCGGAGGCCATCGAGGACACAAGGCCGTACTTCTTGAGAATCGGGAAATCGGCAGGCGCGATCAGATCGAATCCCTTTACACCGAGCCGTGCGGCATTGCGGCACATGTCCTCCAGCGGCACGCCGCGTCCAAAAACTCCGCGCGTGACCGCCTGCTTCAGCCGTCCCTTTCGCTCGATACGCTGCACGTCCTGGGGAGCGGCGGCAGCCCCGGCCGCAAGCGCAGTCGAGGCGAGTAACTGTCTGCGTGTCATGTGAATCTCCAACGTGGATTATACTGCGACGGCGGCCTCTGCACGGGCGCCGCGAAATTCCTTCCACAACTTCCCGAGCGCGAGTGTCCAGACCAACGCGCATACAGCCGCCATCGCCTGCTGCTCGAACGTCGCGCGGCGCACCAGTTCGATGGAGGACGCCGCCGACACGCTGGTGCGCAGCGTCATCATGCCGAGCTTGTCAGGCTCGATCGCGATCGACCGGCCGTCCTGGCGCGCGTTCCAGCCGGCGTCGTAGCTCACCATCAAAGCGACGAGCATCCCGTCGGTCACCGGACCGTCGATTCGCAGAGCGTCAGAGCCGCGCCACTCGACTCTCAACCTCGGACGCGCGGCGTCGTCGATCGCGGCAACGTAGCCGCGGAGGAATTGCAGGTAGCCTCCGGTCGGGGGATATTGAGGCAATTCGCCGGGCCTTATCAGATGAGCCAAAGA
>JBOGMR010000496.1:0-4594 GCA_050746825.1 Bryobacteraceae bacterium
GGCGTGGTCAACCTCGACATCACGCTCGCGGTTCAGGCGCAGAAGTATTTCTATGCGCCTGATCCCTCCAGCCAGCGAGCCTGCACGATCGGCGGCAACGTCGCCGAGAACGCCGGCGGCCCGCACACGCTGGCCTACGGTGTCACCACCAACCACGTGCTCGGCCTCGAAATCGTACTGCCCGACGGCAGCGTATTTATGACCGGCGGCAAGGAATCCGATCTTCCCGGCTACGACCTCACCGGTCTGCTGACGGGCTCGGAAGGAACCATGGCGCTGGTCACCAAGGTCGTCATTCGCCTGATGCGGCAGCCCGAGATGGTGAAAACGATCCTCGCCATTTACGACGCGAACGAAGATTGCGGCGCAACCGTCGCCGAGATCACCGCGCGCGCCATCACACCCGTCGCGGTCGAAATGCTGGATGGCGTGATGCTGCGAATGGTCGAGGAAGCGACGCACGCCGGCTTTCCCATGGACGCCGCCGCAGTGCTTCTCATCGAACTCGAAGGACTACGCGAGGGTGTCGAAGAGCAGGTGGAACAGATCCGCGAAGCGTGTCTCGCCTGCCGCGCTCGCGAGTTCCGCGTGGCCCGCTCCACCGAAGAGCGCGATCTGCTGTGGAAGGGCCGCAAGAATGCTTTCGGCGCTGTCGGCCGCGTCAGTCCCACCTACTACGTGCAGGACGGCGTAGTCCCGCGCACCCAGATCGCGCCGACCCTGCGCGTCATCAACGAGGTCGGCCAGCGCTACGGACTCACCATCAGCAACATCTTCCACGCCGGCGACGGCAATCTGCACCCCATCATCCTGTTCGACCCGCGCAAGCCCGGCGATCTCGATAAAGCCAGGGGCGCGGGCGAAGACATCTTGCGCCACTGCATTTCCGTGGGCGGCTCTATCACCGGCGAGCATGGCGTCGGCATGGAAAAGAATGAGTTGATGGGTCATCTGTTCAGCGGCGAGTCGCTCGACATGATTCGCAACTTCAAGCTCCTGTTCGATCCGGATAACCGCCTGAATCCAGGAAAAGTTCTGCCCACCGGGAAGGGTTGCCTCGAGATACGGCAGCCGGCGCTGACGGGAGCCGCGCGCGTCTACTGACGCCGGCGATGTCGCTCAAGCGAACGCTCGTCGGCATCCGCCGCTTTCTCCTTCGTGATTTGCGCCTCCCGCCGGGCCCGCACGGCACAGCCGTCCACACACATCCCTGGTGGAAGGTAATGTGCCTCACTGGCGTCGACTATTTCTCGACCCTCGGCTACCAGCCCGGCATCGCGTTTCTGGCGGCAGGAATTCTGTCCCCCATCGCGACGCTGATCCTGGTGCTCGTCACGCTGTTCGGCGCCTATCCGGTCTACGCGCGCGTCGCCAAAGAGAGCCCGGAAGGCCAGGGCAGCGTCTCCATGCTCGAACGCCTGTTCCCTCGCTGGAGGGGAAAGGCGATGGTGCTCGTGCTGCTTGGATTCGCCGCCACAGACTTCGTGATCACGATGACGCTGTCGGCGGCCGACGCCACCGCGCACATCGTCGAAAACCCTTTTGCGCCGGCGTGGCTGCACCATCGTATGGGGATCACGCTGCTTCTCCTGGCGCTGCTCGGCGCCGTCTTTCTCCGGGGCTTTCGCGAAGCGATGGGTCTCGCCGTGGTCCTGGTGGCCACCTATTTGATTCTGAACGTGACCGTCGTTGCGGTGGCGATGATCGAGATCCTGCGGCGCCCCGAAGTTCTGCCCCATTGGCGTGAGGCGTCGCTTGGCCAATACGGCAGCCCGTTTCACATGATCGGCGTGACATTGCTGCTGTTTCCCAAACTGGCGCTCGGTCTGTCGGGTTTCGAAACCGGTGTCGCGGTGATGCCGCTGGTCCGCGGCGATATCGAGGAGCGCATCCGTAACACGCGCAAGCTGCTGCTGACGGCGGCGATCATCATGAGCACGCTGTTGATGGGATCGAGTGTGGTGACCACTCTCCTGATCGAGCCCGCCCAGTTCCAGCGCGGCGGCGAGGCCAACGGCCGAGCGCTCGCCTACCTCGCCCACAAATACTTTGGTGACGCGTTCGGCACCCTCTACGACGTCAGCACGATCTCCATCCTCTGGTTTGCCGGCGCGTCGGCGATGGCGGGTCTGCTGAACCTGGTGCCCCGCTATCTGCCTCGCTACGGCATGGCGCCGGAATGGGCCAGGGGATCGCGGCCGCTGGTGCTCGTATTTACGGCCATCGCGTTCCTGGTGACGTACCTGTTCAATGCCGATGTCGACGCCCAGAGCGGCGCGTATGCCACCGGCGTGCTGGTCCTGATGAGCTCGGCTGCTATCGCTGTCACTGCTTCGGCCAAGAGCCACGCCGAGCGCAACGCGTTCGCGCTGATTGCCGCCGTGTTCGTCTACACTACCGTCCTGAACGTGATCGAGCGTCCGGACGGCATCAAGATCGCGTCGTTTTTCATCGCGATGACCGTGATCACCTCGCTGGTCTCACGCGCGCTCCGCGCCACCGAGCTCCGAGTGATCGAAGTCAAGCTCGATGACACGACGCGCCGCTTCATCGAAGCCGATGACGACAAGATAATCCGCATCATCGCCCACCGTCCCGATTGCCGCACGCGTGAGGAATACGCCGCCAAAGACCGATGGGCGCGCGAGGCCCATAACCTCCGTCACAACGAGTATCTTCTGTTCGTCGAGATTGAGCCTGCGGACACCTCGGAGTTCGACGCTGAGCTCCACGTCTCCGGCGTCCAGGTTGGACCCTACCGCGTTCTGCGCGCCTCGAGCCCGGCCATTCCGAACGCCATCGCGGCGTTTCTGATTCACGTCGCGAAGACCACCGGCAAGCTGCCGCACGCGTATTTCGGCTGGACGGAAGGCAACCCCATCGGGTACCTGTTCCGCTATTTCCTGTTCGGCGAAGGCGATGTCGCGCCGATTGTGCGCGAGGTGCTGCGTCAGGAGATTTCCGGCCCCGCGCGCCGGCCCGTCATTCACGTGGCTTGAAGGACCGGCTTTCGCGAACCCGATTCTTCTTTGTCGAAACCGGATTCCACTCCGAGCCTGCCTCTCCACCTAGGCCGAGATGCGGGTGTTGCCATCACAAGGGATGCTGTGGCTCCCGGTTTCACCTCTGATGGCAACCCAGATGCGGCGCTGTCGCGAATCTCGGTTCGGTGACGCTCAACAACGTGACGGTGGCAGGGAACTCCGCAGAGAGAGACGGCGGCGGCTTTCTCAACAGCGGGAGAATGACCGTGAGAAATAGTCTGTTCGCTCGTGGCCCGCTGGGAGGAAACTGTCTGGCCGGCGCCAGCTATGCCTCGCTTCGAACGGTCGCTGCTGCAAGCCACCGACCAGCGCAACATCGCGCGGCCCCAAGGATCGGCGTGCGACATCGGAGCGTTCGAGCTTGCGCCGCTGAGTGCGTTTAGCGGTCCCCGACTCAGCGCCTCGTACGACGCGAGCGGTCCCGGCTACGTCAACACGCACGCCCGCCGGCTGCGGCAGCATTACCTTCACGAGAGCGTTCCCGGTCAGTGTCCCCAACTTGAATCCGGGCCAGGAGGCCATGGTCTCGCTTGACAATCGTGGTCTCGCGGCCGTGAGGGAGCGGTGCGGGCTGGCTCGTAGCGTACAATGGCCTCTTATGACCACTGGCTCGGTCCGCCCGCGCGCGCAATGGCTCATCGCAGTCATCGCAGCCATCGGCTTCGCGTTCGACATCTATGAACTGCTCGTCCTGCCGCTGATTGTGCGCCCGGCTCTGATGGAGCTGGGCAACATCCGCCCGGGCACCCCGGAGTTCAACGATTGGGTTGGGCTGCTGTTCTACGTTCCGGCGCTCGCCGGTGGAGTCTTCGGGCTGCTCGGCGGCTATCTCACGGATCGTTTCGGACGCCGCAGCGTTCTGGTGTGGAGCATCCTGCTGTACGCGTTCTCGGCGCTGGCCGCGGGGTTCGCCACCTCGCTTCCGATGCTGCTCGTGCTGCGCTGCACCACCTTCATCGGCGTCTGCGTCGAGTTCGTGGCTGCCGTCGCCTGGCTCGCCGAGCTGTTCTCCGAACCCAAACAGCGCGAAACGGTGCTCGGCTACACGCAGGCCTTCTCGTCAATCGGCGGCCTGCTCGTGACCGGCGCGTACGCGCTCGCTGTGAGCTACGGTCATCTACTGCCCGCCATCCACGGAGGACATGAAGCCTGGCGATACACTCTGATTTCCGGAGTAATCCCGGCGATCCCGCTGATCGTGATCCGGCCGTTTCTCCCCGAATCTCCGGCCTGGCAGATGAAGAAGATGGCGGGCACGCTGAGGCGTCCCAGCGTTGGCGAGCTGTTCAGCCCGATGTTCTCGAAGACAACGCTCGTCACCGCGCTGATGTTCGCGTGCAGCTACGGCGCGGCGTTCGGCGCCATCCAGCACCTGCCGCGCATCGTGCCCGGTCTGCCTGAGGTCGCCGGTCTCGCGCGGCCCGCGCAAGAGAAAATCATCGCCACCGTGCAGACCTTTCAAGAAGTCGGCGGTTTGGTGGGACGCTTTGTGCTGGCGTTCCTGGCTGTGCGCATCGTCTCCCGCCGCATGCTGCTGCGCGTGTTCCAGG
>JBOGMR010000497.1:0-9306 GCA_050746825.1 Bryobacteraceae bacterium
AACCAGTTCGGCGGCACCATCGGCGGGCCGATCAAGCGAAACAAACTGTTTTACTTTTTGAGTTATGACGGCACGCGCGAGGCGCAGGCCGCAAGCAAGTTCGTCACAGTTCCCACTTCCGCGATGAAGGCTGGCGATCTCAGCGGCTCGCCGGCCGCTATTTACGACCCCGTCAGCGGCGATGCAGAAGGCCGCGACCGCTCGCCGTTCACCGGAAATATCATTCCGAAATCCCGAATCGATCCCGGCGTCCAGAAGCTCATCGACACGCGTCTGTGGCCGGACCCAAATCAACGCGGAACCGGCGTGCTGGGACTGACGCGAAATTATCTGGCCGTCGGCCCGACCACCTTTTTCCGGGACACCGTCGATTCCAAGGTCAACTGGAATGTGAGCCCCAGGCTGACAACGTTCGTGCGCTTCAGCGTTCTCGACTTTCGCATGAACAACCCCCACGTGTTCGGCGACCTGGGCGGCACCTTCCTGCATCCCACCAACAACAATCCGGGAATCGGATTCGGGAACACCTTCAGCGGCACCATTTCGGCGACTTACATCGTGAAGCCGAGCCTTCTGTTCGATGCCTACTTCGGCTACACCCTGATGGATACCAACGTCGAGCAGCCGCGGCTCGCGGAAAACCTGGGCCTGAACTTCATGGGCATTCCCGGGACCAACGGCTCCCGCCTCTGGGAAGGTGGCTGGCCGCGTTTCCGCATCGATGGCTTCGGTGAATTGGGCCTGCCCAACGACTTCATGCCATATTACCGCCACGATCCACAGCGGCAGTACGTCGGGAATGGGAATTGGAATCAGGGCCGGCACAACGTCCGCTTCGGATTCGACTTCTACATCCAGCACCTGAATCACAACCAGCCGGAGATATCGGGGTCGGGCGACAATCCGGCCGCAGGCGGCTTCCATTTCACGCAGGGCACGACGCAGCTTCGCGGCGGCCCGGCCGGCAACGACTACAACTCGATTGCGTCATTCCTGCTTGGCCATGCACGCGATGCCGGCAAGATCTATCAATATCCGGACAATGGCTACACGACGCGCGCCCGGCTGTTCAGCATGTACGTGCGCGATCAGTGGCAGGTGACCCGGCGCCTTACCTTTACCTATGGCACGCGCTGGGAGTACTTCCCGTTTCCGAAGCGTGCGGACCGGGGCCTGGAGCGTTACGACTTCGCCAACAACAAGATTCTGGCATGCGGCGTCGGCGTCGTACCGCTTGATTGCGGCATTCACGTCAGCCCGGCGAACTTCGCGCCGCGCGCGGGGCTGGCGTGGCGCGCCACCGATACGTTTGTCGTCCGCGCCGGCTACGGCATCACCACCGATCCGTTCAACTGGTCGCGCCCCCTGCGCACCAACTATCCGGTGCTCGCCAATCAGGTCATCGACGCGCCCAATACCAACTATTGGGCCACGACGCTGCGCCAGGGCCTCCGCGATATCCCCCAGCCTTCGCTCGGCAACGGCGTGCTCGATCTGCCGCTTACCGCAACGGTGCTGACCGCGGACCCGAACAACACCGTGCGCGGCTACATCCAGTCGTGGAACCTGACGCTCGAAAAAGAGCTGCCCGCCGGGTGGATGGCTTCGGCCGGATACGTTGCCACGCGCTCCATCAATCAGATGGCCCTGCTCGATCAAAACTGGTCGCCGATCGGCGCGGGCAACGCCGGCAGGCAGATGATTGTGAAATTCGGACGGACCGCGGGCACGGAAATGCTCGGCAGCGTGGGGACGCCGAAGTACGATTCGCTGCAGATTCGCGTGCTGCGCAGGCATCGCTCGGGGACCGTTCGCATCGGCTACACCTGGGGACATGGCAGCGGCTACACCGCTGAGGCTTCCGGCGAAGGCACGCGCGTCGACATCCCCTCTGAATACTGGCGCAACTACGGACGCCTGAATTCGGACATCCGTCAGAACCTCCAGGTGACCTCGACGCTGGAACTGCCGTTCGGCAAGCGCAAGCGGTGGGCGAACGATGGCGTGCCGGCCGCGATTCTCGGAGGATGGCAGGTGAACGGCCTGGTGAGCGCGTATACGGGCCGGCCGTTCACGATCGGCGGATCGGGCACATCGTTGAACACGCCGTCCGCCGGCCAGTTTGCCGATTGCCTCGCCCCGCCCATCAAGTTGGGACGCATCGATCAGTGGTATGACCGGAGCACTTTCGCGTCGGTGCCGACCACAGAAGTGCGTTTCGGGACCTGCGGGATCAACAACATCAACGCGCCGGGCTTGATCAATGCGGACGCCGGTGTTTTCCGGCGCTTCAATGTGACCGAAAAGGTGAGCCTGCAGTTTCGCGGTGAAGTGTTCAATATCTCGAACACCCCGCATTTCGCGACGCCGAATGGAAGCCAGAACAACAGCAACTTCATGGTGATTACCAACGTCCGCAACATCGGCCGCGAAGGCCGCAGCGAGAGGCTCTATCGCGCCGGCCTGCGCCTGGGCTGGTGACCGCCGCCACGCCAAATCCGTAGATCAGTACGGCACCTTGCCGGATTTCTGTTTCCAGTCGCGAAAAATTGCCTGCGCTTCATCGCGCAACAGCGGAACCATCGGAATAGTCCGCTGCGCCACGTCCGCCGCCACCTGCTCATAGATGAAGGAATCGTCGAAGCCCGCTTCGGCGGCGTCGCGGCGCGTGCACGCGAAGTACACGCGATCCGGGCGCGCCCAGTAGATCGCGCCCAGGCACATCGGGCAGGGCTCGCACGTGGTGTAGATCTCGCATCCGGTGAGCTGGAACTCGCCCAGCGCGCGGCACGCTTCCCGGATCGCGACCACCTCGGCGTGCGCCGTCGGATCGTTGGTCGTGGTCACCCGGTTCACGCCCGTAGCCACTACTTTGCCGCCGCGCGCCACCAGCGCGCCGAACGGACCGCCCCCCGCTTGACGCACGTTCTCGATCGCCAGCGCGATCGCCTGGCGCATGAGGCCGGGATTCATTGCCCTGCCGGCGCCCGCGCGGCGAATCGCTGGTAGGCCGCGTCCCAGCCGGCGCGCGGCCCCGGCTCGTGCCACCGCACCGGGAAGGAAGATCGCACCAGCGCGCGAGCTTCATCGAGTCCTCGCAGCTCGCCCGCCCCGATGGCCTGAATCAGCACGTTGCCGATCGCGGTTGCCTCCGGCGGCCCCGCGGCGACGCGACGCCCCGTGGCGTCGGCTACGAACTGGTTCAACACGTCATTCTTCGAACCGCCGCCCACAATGTGGATCACCGCGATTCGACGCCCCAGCAGCGCCTCGATCATCTCGAGCACCTGCCGGTAGCGCAAAGCCAGGCTCTCGAGAATCGCGCGCGCGAATTCGCCCGGCGCCGACGGCGTCTGCTGGCTCGTCGAGCGGCAATACGCGGCGATGCGTTCCGGCATGTTGCCCGGCTCCAAAAACGCATCCGGATCGAGCACCGCGCAGAAAGGCCGCGCCTCCGCCGCCATCCGCGCCAGGCCCTCGTAGGTGTACTCGCGGCCGCCGTTCGCCCAGGCGCGCCGGCACTCCTGCAGCAGCCAGAGGCCCGCAATGTTCTTGAGCAGCCGGACCTTCCCGGCGGCGCCCATCTCGTTTGTCAGATTCATTTCCAGCGACCGCGCATTCACCACCGGCTCATCCAGTTCGACACCCATCAACGACCACGTGCCCGAGCTGATGTAGCACCACTCGCCGCCCTCCGCCGGCGCCGCCGCAACCGCCGACGCGGTGTCGTGCGAGCCCGTCGCCCACACCGTCACCGGACCCAGCCCCGCTTCGGACGCCACGCCGGCCAGCAGCGGCCCCGCCGCCTCACCCGCTTGTGCGATGGCCGGCAGAATCCCGGCCGGCAGGCCGAGCCGTCCCAACAAATCCGTCGCCCATTGTTTTTTTCGCGGATCGTAGAATTGCGTCGTGCTCGCGATCGTGATCTCCGAGCGCGCCACTCCCGTCAGCCAGTAGCTGAACAAATCGGGCATCATCAGCAGGGTCGATGCCGACGCCAGGGCGGGCGAGGCGGCCGCCTTCATCGCGTACAACTGATACAGCGTGTTGAGCTGCATGAACTGAATGCCCGTCGCTTCGAACACCTCCTCGCGCGGCGCCTTCGCGAATACCGCCTCCATCATCCCGTTGGTGCGCGCGTCCCGGTAGTGCCGCGGATTCTCGATCAGCGCGCCATCGGCGCCGAGTAACGCGAAGTCGACGCCCCAGGTGTCGATTCCGATGCCCTCGAGCTTCACTTTCCGGTCCCTTCCGGCGGCTGCCAGGCCGCTTTGGATTTCGTGGAACAGCCGCAGCGCGTCCCAGTACAGCGCGTTGTGCACGCGCACGGGCGTGTTCGGAAAACGATGGATTTCCTCGATCGACAGGCCGCGCCCCTCGATCGACGCCAGCATCGCGCGCCCGCTCTCGGCGCCGAAATCGAACGCAAGATAGTGGCTCATGCGGGAATCTCGATGACCGCCTTCCCGACCCCGTCCGCGTATTCGGCCAGCGTCTCGAAGGCGTGGGGCGTCTGCTCCAGGCCGTAGCGGTGCGTGATCAGCCGCCAGTCGATCCGGCCGGATTCGAGCAGCTCGATCGCGCCGTGCGCGTTGTGGTTCGACCGCTTGACGGTATGGAGGCTCAGCTCCTTGGCCATCGCGGCGTGAACATCGACTCGCGGATGCCGGCCGGCGGGAATCCCAATCAGCACGACTCGTCCCCCGGAACGCGCCACCGCGATCGCAGCATCCATCGTCTCGGCCGCCGCCGCTGCATCGAAGACCACGTCCACACCGCGGCCGCTGGTTTGATCGCGCACCGCCTCGACGAACGACGCCTCCCGCATGTTCACCGCGCACGCGCCCATGTTGCGCGCCATGTCGACACGATGTGCCACCTTGTCGCCGACAAAAACCCGCGACGCGCCCGCGATGCGCGCCACCGCCGCCGTCAGCAATCCGATGGGCCCCGCACCCAGCACCGCCACGGTATCGCCCAGCCGGATTTCCGTCAGCTCCAGAATGTGCAGGATCACTGCAAGCGGCTCGATCAGCGTAGCCTCGACGAATCCCATGTGCTCCGGCGCCGCGACCACATTGCGCGCCGGCACCACCGCCAGCTCGCGAAAAAGTCCGGGCATCTGCGGCGTCCCCATGAAGATCGACGTCAGACAGTTGTTGTGCCGCCCGGAACGGCAGAGCTCGCAACAGCCGCAGGTGATCGCCGGTTCAATGGCGACTTTCTGTCCGGCTCGAACGCTCTCGACTCCCCTGCCCACCGCGACAATCTCGCCCGCCGGCTCGTGCCCCAGCACCTGCGGATAGACCGCCGCATGCGCGCCGATGCAGCCTTCGAGATACCAGTGCATATCGCTGCCGCAGATGCCCACCGCGCGTACGCGCACCATCACTTCGCCCGGCCCGGGATCGGGCGGCGCACTCATCTCGCAGACTTCCATTGTGCGTGGGGCCACCAGTTGGACCGACTTCATAGGGAAACCTCCGCAGTATAGCGTGACGCGCGACATGAAATTGATCGATTCGTGGGAACGTAGGCGAGTCGGCGAAATCGGATCGTACCTGGTACGCCAGACTGAGCCGCGACCGTCAGGGAGCGCTTTTTACCACGGGGCTGTTAGCCGCGCCGGTAGTGCGCTAAACAACATTTAGCGGACTACCGCCGCGCCTGTGCGGAGCAATCACGCGCATGTCATCGTTAGAAGCGGAAGTTCGGCCCGAGAAGGCGATGAACCGGTTCGAAGGCGATGGGCACCTCGCGGAAGCACGCGCTGGCTGCGGACGGATCAGATGTTCGTGCGGCGATCCGCTATGTGGTCGAGGAGCAAGGCGTGTCGTGAGGCGCGACAACCGCTCGCTCACGCTCGGGGCTAAGTTACAGGTCGCGCCATTTTTCCACCCGATAGGTTGTCGAAATCAGTCCCGCTGTTTCGATATACCCACGAGAGGCGCCCGCGTGGCTGCCCTGCGCAAGGAGAACTCATATGAACACAACATTTCGTGCCGCACACCAGCCGCGCACGTCCGGGGAGGCCGTGCGGCGCGCAACAGGCCGGGACCGGGACGAGTGGTTTTCCCTGCTCGATGCGTGGGGAGCGGCCGGCCGTGAGCACCGGGAGATCGCCGCGTGGATCATGAGCGAGCACGGCGTAGGCAACTGGTGGGCCCAGACCCTGACGGTCGACTACGAGCACGCGCGCGGCATGCGCCCGCCCGGCGGCAGCCGCGACGGCACGTTCGCGGTCGGCGTGAGCAAGACAGTGGCCGTGCCACTCAAGCGCCTCTTCGAAGCCTTCCTGGACCCTCAGTTCCGCAAGCGCTGGCTGCCCGGCGTCCAGATGCGCGAGCGCACGTCTCAGCCGGGACGCTCTGCCCGCTTCGACTGGCAGGGCGGCGCCTCTCGCCTGATCGTCGGTTTCACCGGCAGGGGCAAGGCCAGGAGTCAAGTGGCATTGCAGCACGAGCGCCTCCAGGATGCCCAGGCCGCCGAAGAAGCCAAGGCTTACTGGCGCGAGCGCATGGCCGCGCTTAAGGCCCTGCTCGAGGGCTGAGCGCCGGCCTTTGCCAGGCAACCTGCTCCGGTCACGACCCGGAGCATCTTTCTCGACAAACCTCCAAATCATTCCCAATCCGCCGTTTACCGGCGATCACGCTTGCCTCGCGATCTGCCTTCGGCCGGCTTTGGCAACTCAGGATGCTATCGTCAAAGCGAGAGAACATGCCGCGACTTTTCAAGCTTCGTCGACCTCGTTCGAGCGACGTACGAAGTTTTTGCGAATCAAACCCAATCCCAAAAACGGACACCCGGTCGTATCGCAGACTCTTTCGGTCGCCGATATCCAGGATGTTTCCAGTCGCCATTTAACTGCTTGACTCCGTTCGGCAAACCTACTAGACTCAATATAGGACTGAAGCAGTCTTAGATCAAAATGTTGAAGTTGACCAAAAAAGCGGATTATGGGCTGATCGCGCTGAAGCATCTGGCGGTGAACACGGCGCGAGGCAGCGCCAGCGCCAAGGAAATCGCCGATCATTACCGTATCCCGCTGCCGCTGCTCGCCAAAGTTCTGCAGAGGCTCACCAAGTCGGGGCTGCTGCAATCGCTGCCCGGGACCAACGGCGGCTACAAACTGGCGCGCCACCCATGGGACATTTCGGCTCTCGAAGTAATACGGGCGATCGACGGGCCGATCATCCTGACCCACTGCTTCACGGCGCACGGCGAGTGCGATCAGTCGGAGACATGCAACGTCCGCGAGCCGCTCCGCAAAGTTCACGAAGGGATCATGAGCCTGCTCGGCACGATCACGATTTCGGACATGTCGAAGGACGACGGGGCGGGCGCATCCGGCCCTGCGAGCCGTCCGTCGAGGGAGCCGTCGCAGCCGCTGTTCGTTTTATAAGGATTCGAGGGAAAGCCGTTCATGAAGACGCCTATTTACTTAGATAACCACGCCACCACCCAGGTCGATCCTCGCGTGGTCGATGCGATGCTGCCATACTTCACGGGGAAATTCGGGAACGCCGCCAGCCGCAACCATCCGTTCGGCTGGGAGTCGGAGAAGGCGGTCGATAACGCGCGCAAGCAGATCGCCGACCTGATCGGCGCCACCGCGAAAGAAGTTGTGTTTACCAGCGGCGCCACCGAGTCGAACAACCTGGCGATCAAGGGCGTCGCCGAGATGTACGCCGAGCGCGGCAACCATATCATCACCGCCGCCACCGAGCACAAGGCGGTGCTCGACACCTGCAAAAAGCTTGAAAAGCATGGCTACAAGGTGACGTACCTGGCGGTGCAGCCGAACGGCCTGGTCGATCTCGACCAGCTTCGCGCGGCTATCACCGGCAAGACGATCCTGGTCAGCATCATGTACGCGAACAACGAAATCGGCGTAGTCCAGCCGATCGCCGGGATCGGAAAAATCTGCAAGGAGCGCGGCGTGCTCCTCCACACCGATGGCGTGCAGGCCCTGGGCAAGATCCCGGTGAACGTGATCGCGGACAACATCGACCTGATGTCGATGACGGCGCACAAACTCTATGGCCCCAAGGGCGTCGGCGCTCTCTACGTGCGGCGCAGAAACCCGCGCGTGCAACTCACCGCGCAGATGGACGGCGGCGGCCACGAGCGCGGCATGCGCTCCGGAACGCTGAACACACCCGGCATCGTGGGTTTCGGCGAGGCCTGTGCCCTCGCCGGGCGGGAAATGGCGGAGGAATCCGCGCGGCTGCGTTACCTGCGCGACAAGCTGAAGGACAAGCTGCAGTCCGAGCTCGATGAAGTTTTCATCAACGGCGCCATGGACAGCCGGCTGCCGCACAACCTGAACATGAGTTTCGCGTACGTCGAAGGCGAGAGCCTGCTGATGGGCATCAACGACATCGCGGTGTCGAGCGGTTCGGCCTGCACCTCGGCCACGCTCGAGCCCAGCTACGTGCTGAAAGCTCTCGGCGTCGGCGACGATCTGGCGCACACCTCGATCCGCTTCGGCCTCGGCCGCTTCAACACCGAGGAAGAAGTGGACTACGTGGCCGGGCGCGTCATCGAAGTCGTCCGGAAGCTGCGTGACCTTTCGCCGCTCTATGAGATGGCGAAAGAGGGAATCGATTTGAGCAAAGTGGAGTGGGTCGCAGAACCCGCCGCCCACTAGAGCAAATGGAGCAAAGAAATGGCTTACTCAGATAAGGTACTCGATCATTACAACAACCCGCGCAACGTGGGCTCAATGGATCGCAACAGCCCGAGTGTCGGCACGGGCATGGTGGGCGCGCCCGAGTGCGGCGACGTCATGAAGCTGCAGATCCAGGTCAACGAAGAGACTCGCATCATCGAAGACGCCAAGTTCAAGACCTTCGGATGCGGCAGCGCCATTGCCAGTTCGTCGCTCGCCACCGAATGGCTGAAAGGCAAAACGGTCGATGAGGCGCTCGCAATCAAGAATACCGACATCGTCAACGAGCTGAGCTTGCCGCCCGTCAAGATTCACTGTTCGGTGCTGGCCGAGGACGCCATCAAAGCCGCCATCACCGACTATAAGAAGAAGCAGACTGTACAGAACCGCGACCGTGAGGGAGCGGCGCTCGACACGGTATCGTAACCATGATCGAGGTCACTCCCAAAGCCGTCGCCAGGATCCGGCAGGCCTTCGCAAAGGAAGGCGTGAACGGCGGGCTGCGTCTGGGTGTGCTGGGCGGCGGTTGCTCCGGCTTGAGCTATCAGTTCAAGTTCGACGCCAAACAGCGGCCAAATGACAAAGTCTTCGAGTTCGACGATGTGAAGATCTTCGTCGATCCGAAGAGTCTCATC
>JBOGMR010000498.1:0-2755 GCA_050746825.1 Bryobacteraceae bacterium
CTGCCGGTGTTGACGAACCTGATGAACTGGGACAAATTTTTCGCGTCCCCTTTCAAGAGCGACGTTTATTTCTTCTCGACCCGCCAGCAGCTCAACCAGCGCTGGGGCACGGCGAATCCCATCACGATTCGCGACAAGGAATTCGGCGCGGTGCGGCTCCGCGCCTTCGGCATCTACTCCTACCACTTGAGCGACCCGCGCGCGTTTCACACCAAGATCAGCGGCACGCGGGAGGTCTATCGCGTCGCCGAGCTCGAAGGCCAACTCCGCAATACGATCATCGGCCGCATGTCCGACGCGATCGCGAGCAGCCAGATTGCGTTCCTCGACATGGCCGCTAACCAGGTCGAAATGGCCGAGCTGATCGCCGGCCATATGAAGCCGACCTTCGACGAGATGGGCCTGAGCCTCGACTCCTTCGTCGTGGAAAATCTCTCGCTCCCCGAAGAATTGCAGAAGCGCCTTGACGAGCGCATCAGTATGACGATGCTCGGGGATATGGGCCGCTATACGCAGTTCCAGGTTGCGCAGTCGATGCCGATTGCCGCAGCCAACGAAGGCGGCGGCGCCGCCGGCATCGGAGTTGGACTGGGGGCGGGTCTCACGATGGCGCAGCAGATGATGCACGCGATGAACCAGCCCGGCCAATCGAATCCGCCGGCCGCCCCATCCGCAGCTCCGGCTGGTGGGGGTGGCGCGCCTGCCGCTTCCGGCGAATCCAAATTCTGCCTCGAGTGCGGCAAGTCGATTCCCCGCCCCGCTAGGTTCTGCCCGGAATGCGGCAAGCCACAGGCGTGAGGCAGCACCCCATGTCGGGCCGGGAATGGGTGATTGAAGCGCACGGGTGCGATCCCGCGGCGCTGCGAAACCTCGAGAAGGTTCGTGGACTCTTTGCGCGCCTCGTCGCGGACCTGGCGCTGCGTCCGGTCCGCGAACCGGCGTGGCACCAGTTTCCCGAACCCGCCGGCATCACAGGTCTCTGTCTGCTTGCCGAATCGCACTTGGCCTGTCATACTTTTCCGGAATACGGATCGCTGTGTCTGAATCTGTTTTGCTGCCGCCCGCGGCCGGAGTGGGATTTCGAGGCGTACTTGAAGCGGGAATTTGCCGCCTCCACCGTCCGCGTGAGATCAATCGAACGGCCTTACGGGGTGAACCCACAAGATGAGCCAGCCAACCGCCAATTGCCCGAATTGCGGAGCGCCGATCCGGTTCCTCTGGTCTAGCGCGGTCCAGACCACCTGCGAATACTGCCGCTCGATTCTGGTGCGGCGCGATGTCGATCTGGAGCGCGTCGGCGAAGTCGCGGATCTCCCGGCCGACGCATCCCCCATCCAGATCGCCGCCGAAGGAATTTTCCGCAACAAACCGTTCGTGGTCGTAGGCCGCATCCTATACGAATACGAACAGGGCGGCTGGAACGAATGGCACGTCATTTTCAGCGACAGCTCGAGCGGCTGGCTCTCCGACGCACAGCTCGAATACGCCGTGTCTTTTCTCACGCCCGCGCCCGGGCCTCTGCAGCCCGCGAGTGCAATCGCGCGCGATCAGAAGTTTCAGTGGGCCAAGACCGAGTATAAAGTCACGACGATCACCCGTGCGCATTACAAAGGTGTACAAGGCGAGTTGCCGTTCGAATACTGGGATAAGGAAGACGTGCTCTTCGCGGATCTCCGGAGCACCACCGGCCAGTTCGCCACGATCGACTATAGCGACGAATCGCCGCTCTTGTTCCTGGGAGAGGCCGTCGAGTTCGAAGACTTACATCTCAAGAATCTTCGCCAGTTTGAGGGTTGGTCCTGATGGGCGCTGCCGCGGTCCCGGTCGTCAAAGGACTCAACTGTCCGAATTGCGGCGGCTCGCTTTCCGTGCGCGCCTTCGAGCATACACTCACCGTTGTTTGTCCGCAGTGCCTCTCGATCCTGGACGCTAAGGACCCGAACCTGCAAGTCCTCCAACAATTCGAAGGCAAGCAGCGCGTCACCCTCCAGATCCCGCTTGGCTCGCGCGGCCAGTGGCAGGGCGTGGTGTATGAAGTCGTCGGCTTCCAGCAGCGCACCATTCGCGTCAGTGGGGAGTCATACAGTTGGGGCGAATACCTGCTGTTCAATCCCTACAAGGGCTTTCGTTACTTGACTGTCTACAACGGCCATTGGAACGATGTGCGGACCGTGCGAGCTCTCCCGGAGTCTCCAACATTCAGTCTGCGCCCGCAAGCCCGGCTCGATGACGTCAGCTACCGCCACTTTCAGTCGGCCGACGCTGAGACCACCTACGTGCTCGGAGAATTCCCGTGGCAGGTGCGACGCGGCGAGCGCGTGAGGGCGATGGACTACGTCGCGCCGCCGTTGATGCTCTCTTCCGAAACCACCGAGTCCGAAGTGGTTTGGTCCAGAGGCCGGTACGTCGGCGGCGATGAGATTTGGAGCGCCTTCAAGCTCCAGGGTCAGGCGCCGAAGCCCGTCGGCGTTTTCGCCAATCAGCCCTCGCCGTGGAGCGACCGGATGGGCCGGATGTGGCGGCTTTATTTTTACCTCATCGTCGCTACGCTGGCCGCCATGGTGTTTTTCATGATTGCCGCCCGCAACGAAGAAGTGTTCCGGCAGCGCTTCACATTCGCGCCGGGCGCGAGCGGCCAGCAGTCCCTGGTGACGCCCGTCTTTGAGCTGAAGGGCCACACGGCCAACGTTGCTTTATCCGTCAAAACCGATCTTTCCAACAACTGGGCATATTTCAACTACGCGCTGATTAACGA
>JBOGMR010000499.1:0-3567 GCA_050746825.1 Bryobacteraceae bacterium
AAGCGCAGGTCATGCAAGCCGAAGTTGAAATGGATGACGTGCCACGGCTTCGATCCCAGCCAGTCATCAATGTTCTTGAGGCCGTTCACCGTGGTGGCTCCGTTCGTGGGAATACGATGAACATTGGCCTTGCCCTTGAGTTCGGTGCGAACCGTTTCCGTGTAGCCGATCGAAATGGAATCACCGATCAGGAGGACACGCGGCAGGCCGGGCGCATCTTCGATTTGACGGAAGGCCGGGTTGGGAGCCTGCGGCGCCTGGCTGAAACAGCAAGCCGCGGCCGCCAGGATCAAGGCCGTGCGGAAGAGCATTGCGATCTGATGATAGCGTTACGTCCGGCCCGTCGCAATCGCCGGTTTTGCGCGGTGCTAAAGCGCGGCAAGTCCATCGTTCGAGGTTCGTCCGGAACAGGCGTCATGCGCCGTAAGGTGTGGCACGGGACCGCCTGCGCCAGTCTGAAGTTGATAAGCTCGAAACGATGGGTATCACTCGTCGATCCATCCTGACCGCCGCGGCGCTGGCTCCGGCGGGGCAGGCTTGGCAGCGATCTGCCAACGATCAAATTCGCCTGGGCCTGATCGGCTGCGGCGGCCGCTCCCGGGACTTGCTGAACGAACTGGTCAGCGCGAAAGAGAATGCGGCGATTGTGGCGGTGTGCGATGTCTGGCGGTTCAATCGTGAGCAGAGGGCCGCCGAGATCGCCAAGGCATTCGGCGCGGCTCCGAAGGAGACCACGCGCTATCAGGAATTGCTCGCGATGCAGGACTTGGACGCGGTGTTGATCGCAACGCCGGACATGACACACCCGCGCATTCTCGCCGATGCCGTAGCCGCCGGCAAAGACGCCTACGTCGAAAAACCGTTTGCGGTGGATTTCGCCGACGGCAAGATGGCGTGGCGGGCCGTCAAACGGAGCAAGCAGATCGTTCAAGTGGGGACCCAGCGCCGCAGTTGGCCCGGCTTCATCGGCGCGGCGAAAGCGATCCGGAGCGGCGTGATCGGTAAGGTGACGCGCGTCGCGATGGAAGTGCATTTTCAGGAGCCGCGCTGGCGGCAGGACTATGAGGGAATCAAGCCCGAGGATGTGGACTGGGAAGCGTTTCAGTTCGGCGCGCGAATCAAAGGCCCGTTCGACCCGCGCAAGCTGCGCGAGTGGCAGCTATTCCGCGAGGCGACCAACGGTATCGCGGGTTTGTGGATGTGCCACCTCATCGACCTGGCGCCGTGGTTTCTGAACGATCCGTATCCGAAGCGCGCGATGACGATGGGAGGCGTGTTCCTTTGGAAGGACGGCCGGCAGACTTCGGACGTGTTTCAATCGCTGGTGGAATACAACGACTGCCTGGTGTCGTTTTCGATGAGCCTCACGAATGCCGCCGGTAATCGGAACCTCTGGTTTGGGACGAAGGGCACACTCGATCTGGACAACCTCAAGATCACCGGTGATGGGAGCCGGGATCCGAACCGCATCCTGAAGCCAATGGACATTCAGGGCGTCGAGGTCGAGTCGCACATGGCAAACTTTCTGCGATGTATGCGTAGCCGGAAGACGCCGCGCGCAAGCGTGGATGCCGGCTTCGCGCACGCAGTCGCGGGATGCATGGCCGCAACGTCGCTCGAGACGGGACGGCGAGTGAGCTTTGATCCGAAGAAACTCGAGATCGTATGACGCGGCGCCGGTTCCTGGCGGTCGCCGGTGCAGTCGCGCTGACTCCGGCGATCGCGAAAGACGCGCCCGCGATCCGAACGATCGAAATTTTTCCTGTTCGCTACCCGGTTACCGGATACTTCCGTTTCTTTTCGAAACCTGAGCGGCCGGCTGTTTTCGCGAAGATCACGTGCGAAGACGGGAGCTTTGGATGGGGCCAGAGCGTTCCGATTCCGGCGTGGAGCTACGAGACGCTGGAATCGGTCACGTCGACGCTGCGGTTGTATCTTGCGCCGGCGCTGATCGGCAAGAATCCGACCGACATCGCCGGTGCGCACGCGTTGATGAACCAGACGATCGCAGCGTCGTTTTCGACCGGGATGCCGATTGCGAAAGCGGGGCTCGACCTGGCGCTCCACGATGTCACCGGCAAGCTCGCGGGCAAGAGCCTGCCGGGACTCTGGGGCCTCCGGCCGCTTGAGCGCGTCGCGCTGAGCTGGACGGTGAATGTGAGGGCGATCGCCGAGGTCGAGTCGCTCGTTGCCGAGGGCCGCAAGCTCGGGTACCGGCATTTCAATATCAAGGTCGCGCCAGATCCGAAGTTCGATATCGCGCTGGCGAAGCAGGTGCGCCGGCTCGCTCCGGATTGTTTTCTGTGGGCCGATGCAAATGGCGGTTATGACACCAACGCCGCGTTGTCGGTGGCGCCGAAATTTCGCGAGGCCGGCGTGGACGTGCTGGAGCAGCCCGTCGCACCGAACCGGCTAACCGGCCTCGCCGCTCTGAAGAAGCAGGGCGCGCTGCCGGTCATTCTCGACGAGGGTGTGGTTTCGGTTGCGGATCTGGAGGAGTTTCACAAGCTGAATCTGTTGGATGGAGTCGCGATGAAGCCGGCGAGGACGGCGGGGCTGCTCGACGCGCGACGGCAGGTGGAGTATCTGCAACGCCATAAGCTGATGTTCCTCGGCAGTGGGCTCACCGATCCGGACGTGTCGCTGGCGGCTTCGGTGGTTCTGTATGGTGCATATGGGTTGAAATATCCGGCGGCGCTGAACGGGCTCCAATTTCTGGCAGGCTCGTTTTTGAAGCGGCCTTTTAAGCTCGAGGACGGAGCGATCCGCGTGCCTGCCGGCGCGGGGCTTGGGGTCGAAGTGGACGAAGAGAAGGTGCGGCATGCGTCGAGCGAGTGAACTGGCTGCGCTCGTACTGTTGCTGGCGCTGCCTGGGATCGGCCAGGAACTGTTCGCGTGGAAAGATCTGGGCGACGGCCGCATCGAATTGCGCGAGGGCGGCAGGCCGGCGATTGTCTACAACTACGGTCCTCAGTTGCGTAACGGCGCTCCCGGCGATCGGCGGCGATGCTGCTACGTCTTCCCTGTGTACACGCCGGCGGGTGTGTCGCTGCTGGATGATTTTCCGCCAGATCATTGGCATCATCGCGGCCTGTTCTGGTCCTGGCCGGTGATTGAGACGGATGGGAAGACCTACGACAACTGGATGGCGATGACCGCGAAACATCGGCCGGCCCGAACTCCGAAGGTTGCCGCGACGTCGAATGAAGCGCTGCTTGAAGCGCATAATTTCTGGCAGGCGGACGGACGGGACATCGTGCGCGAGAATCTACGGCTGCGAGTGTTCGCCATGCAAGGGGGCGCCAGGGAGATCGAGTTGCAACTCACGTGGGAAGCTCTGAAGTCCCCAGTGACATTGCGGGGGTCGGACGAGCGCGGAAAGAGCTACGGCGGGTTGAGCGCGCGGTTCGCAGACCGGGAGCACACCGTTCTTCGGGCGGATGACAAGGCACTGGAGAAAGACGAGGACTTGAATCCGCGACGCTGGGCGGAGCTGGAGGGCGTTTATGGCGGGAGGCGGGCGATGCTGAGGATCACGCCGGATCCGAAGAATCCGGGGGTGCCGTA
>JBOGMR010000500.1:0-3902 GCA_050746825.1 Bryobacteraceae bacterium
ATCTGCCAGCGAACGGGGATCTGCCAGCGAACGGGGATCTGCCAGCGAACGGGGATCTGGAAGACATCGCCGCGAATTGGCGCGCCAGCTTTCGGGCGACCTCGACAACATCGTCTTGATGGCTATCCGCCCCGAGCCCGACCGCCGCTACTCGTCCGTCGAGCAGCTCTCCTCCGACGTCGAGCGGTATCTCCAGGGCATGCCGGTCCACGCCCGCCAGGGGACGCTTGTCTATCGGGCCGGCAAGTTCGCGCGCCGGCATCGCCTCGGCATCGCCGCCGGCGCGCTGGCCGGCTGCACACTGATCGGCGGCGTGATCGCCTCCGCGCATCAGGCGGCCACCGCGCAACGCCGCTTCGAGCAGGTACACAAGCTCGCCAATAAGTTCTTGTTCGATTTCGACGACCGCATCCAGGCGCTCACCGGAGCGACTTCGGCGCGCGAGTTGATGGTGCGGACGGCCCTGCAATATCTCGACAGCCTCAGGTCCGATAGCGGCGACGATCCTATGCTCGAATGGGAGCTCGCGGTAGCCTATGAGCGCGTCGGTGACGTCCAAGGCAACCCGACCATGGCGAACCTTGGGCAGCCTGCCGCGGCGCTCGAGAGCTACCGCAAAGCGCTCGACCTGGAACAGACCCTCGCGCAGCGGGACTGGATCTCGCTCGGCCGCGCCGCAGTCGACCGCCGGCGGGTTCTGCGTTCTCTGAGCATGCTGCACTACAAGAGCGGCGACCTGCTCGAGCAGAAGGGCGCGACGCCGGAGGCGCTACAGACGTTTCAGAAGGGCCTCGACATCGCTCAATCGCTCTTTGCTCACGAGCCCCGCGAACCCGAGGATTTTCAGTTGCTCGGCATGGGACATCAGCGGATCGGCGACATCGCGCTGAAACAAAGCAAGGCGCAGCAGGCGCGAGAAAGCTTCCGCCACGCCTCGGAGGCCTTCGAGCAGTGGGCAGCGCTCCAACCCGACAATCGCAGCCGCAGATTCGTCGCGTTCAGCTACAGCAACCTCGGCAGGGTTCTGATGGATTCGGGCGATGTGGCCGGCTCGCTGGAGAATTATCGCCGCGCACTCGAGATCTGCGAAGACCTGGCGCGGCGCGAGCCTGCCAACGCGATTTATCGCCGCGACCTGATGGGCGCCTATATGTCGGTCGGCGACATGCTCGGCAGTCCCGCGTACTTCAACATGGGTGACCCGGCGGGCGCGATCGACGCCTACGGCAAGGGACTTGCGCTGGCCGAGCGGCTCGCGGCTGAAGATCCGAGGAATGTGCTGGCGCGTCGCGATCTGACCAACAGCCTCCGCAGGATGGCGAACCTGCAGCGGGATTCCGATCCGGCCGGCGCCGCCGAGCGCTACCGCCAGTCGATGGCTATCACCGAGGGCTTGCTCAAGCTCGATCCACAGAATTCGGAGTGGCGCCGGCTGCACGCGCTCAACGAACTCCAGTTCGGCTATGCGCTGTTTAAGAGCGGCGACCGCGCCGCCGCGAACCGGCTGCTGCAGAGCGCGCTTGAAACGCAGCGGTCGCTCTCGGAAACAGACTCGACACGAACCACGTATAGTCAGGACCTCGTCACGACCTACCACTTTCTGGGCGATCTCTACCTGGCCTCGAACGACGAACCGCTCGCCTTGGCGACGCATGTGCAGGCGTTGACGCTCTCGAACGAACTGGTCAGCCGCAGCCCATTCGATTTCTACGCGCTGTTCTGCCTGGGCGATAGCTATGAACGGCTCGGGCGCGACCACGCCGCCATTGCCCGGCGGCGAGGTCCCGGGCCGACGACAAAATCAAGGTGGCAAACCGCCCGTGACTACTACGCCAAGGGTCTGGATACCTGGACGGAATGGGACCGAAGGGGCGCGTCGAATCCGTTTAACCTACGCCGCAAGAATCAGCTAGCGGCGGCAATTGCCGAATGCGACAGGGCATTGGCGGGGCTGCGCCGGTGAGCCGACCGCAAATTCAAGCTCGCTGACCCTTAGACCCCCGGGCGGCTTCGTACTAAGCGGTTCATCGCCCCTTTCAGTCCAACAACCGATTGAGAAATGAACCATTTGGACTATTGTTAACACTTTATTCCTGCGGCACTCTGGAATTGGGCGTCTAGGATTTCCGTATGATCGTTGTTACTTCTGCAGCAGTATTTATCATCGCGCTCGCCATTGGCACGATGATAAGCGTGCGTGCCAATCGGCGGGACAGATATCGCGAGCAGTGCCTCAAGCGTTTCCTTTGAGCTCCTAGTGCTCGCCGCGAAAGACCGCTTGCTAACGCGCGCGGCTCAGTAGAATGAACACGTTACAGAGCCGTAACCGTGAGGGAGCGGTTTTGGCTGGAAGTCTTACCCGTCCTTCCGCCTGACGATTTTGACGTCCCATTTCCCCCGGATCGCCGCAAAGCTTGCTTCGCGGCGCGCCGTCCATTATGCTCCGTCAAGAGGAGTCGAGTGCCCGTCATGATCGGAAAAGGCAGATTCACGCTGGTAGTTTTGTTGCTGATCGCGCTGGCGGTCGCGCCGATCGTTACTGCGCAGAACAGCGGGGCCGCGCAGGGCAATGGATCGAGCGCGATCACTTCCCCGGAGAGGTTTTTCGGGTTCCAGCTCGGCAGCGACCGGAAGATGGCGCGCTGGGACAAGATGGTCGAATACTACAAACTTCTCGAGCGCGAAGGTCGCGGCAAGGTGAAGGTGGTGGACATGGGACCCAGCACGATGGGCCACTCGTTTCTGCTGGTGATCATCACCTCGCCGGCCAATCACGCCAGGCTGGAACGGCTGCGGCAGGTGAACACAACGATCAGCGATCCGCGCGGGCGCACCGAAGCTGAAATCCGCAAGCTGGTCGCGGAGGGCAAGGCGGTGATCTGCCAATCGATGAGCCTGCACGCCACCGAGATCGGCGGCAGCCAGATGGCGCCCGAGCTCGCCTACGATCTGCTGGCGCGCAGCGACGAGGAGACGCAGCGCATTCTCGACAACGTCATCTACCTCATGATCCCGTCGTTCAATCCGGACGGGCAGGTGATGGTCACCGACTGGTATCAGAAGACGGTCGGCACCGAGTATGAAGCGAGCAATCTGCCCTACCTGTATCACAAGTACGCGGGGCACGACAACAACCGCGACGCGTTTCAGACGAACCTGGTCGAGTCGCAATACATGGCGAAGATTCTGTTTCGCGAGTGGATTCCGCAAGGCTATGTCGACCACCATCACATGGGCAGCTACAACGCGAGAATTTATCTGCCGCCCTATGCCGAGCCGGTGCGCCCGCACGCCGACCCGCTGGTGTGGCGCGAGCTGAGCTGGTACGGCGCACACATGGCGTACAAGGAAGAGGAAGCGGGCCTGTCGGGCATCATCACCGGTGCGATCTATTCAGGCTGGGGACATTTCGGATTCCACTGGATCACTCCGTTCCACAACATCGCCGGGATGCTGACTGAGTCGGCGAGCGCGCGCCTCGCGACACCGCTCTACATTCATCCGGATCAGTTGCGCGGAGGCCCGCGAAATCTGCCGGCCTACGAGGAGCAGACGATTTTTCCGAACCCGTGGCCGGGCGGCTGGTGGCGGCTGCGCGATGTGATCGAGCGGCAGAAAGTGTCGGCGTGGGCGGTGCTCGATCTGGCCGCGCGCAATCGTGAAACGGTGTTGTGGAATGCGTATCTGAAGGCCAGGCGGCAAACCGGGCGCGGCGCGGCCGGCAAGCCGGCGGCGTACGTGATCCCGGCGATGCAGCACGATGCGCTGACCACCGCGAAGCTGGTGAACAAGCTGCTGCTCCAGGGCGTCGAGGTACAGGAAGCGCCGAAGAGTTTCAGCACCGCGGGCGGGATCGCGTATCCGGCCGGCTCCTACGTGGTGTCGATGGCGCAGCCCAAGAT
>JBOGMR010000501.1:0-5192 GCA_050746825.1 Bryobacteraceae bacterium
CACCAGTTCGAGCGAAGCCAGCGGCTCTCCGTCACTGCCCTGGGCGATTCCAGGTTTGGCCTTGATGATCTGAAAATTCTGCCGCGTCATAATGCTGTTCAGCTCGGCCGTCGCGCCTTTTCTCATCACGAGGAGATTGAGCGGGTGTCCGGTGCCGGCGAGCGAAGTACGCAGGCCTTGAAACAGAGCCGCCACGCTCAGGAGTACGGCTACGGTCAAGGCGATGCCAAGCGCAGTCATGACGGTGGTCGTCTTGCGCACGGTCAGGTTGCGGAGGTTGTAAGCCAGAGGGATGGCCATGATCTAGTCGGTGTAGCGCAGCGCTTCGACGATCGGCTTGCGCGAGGCCGACCAGGCTGGCCAGGTGCTGCTCGCCGCACCGATCGCCGCAGACACGGTGAGACACGCGAGCACGAGAAGAGGCGGGATCGCAAGGTCAGGCATGTTTATGAAAGTGGACGGCATTTGCCGTAGGCCGGCGAGGATCAACTGCGCCAGTCCCAGGCCGGCGCCGCCGCCGATCAGCGCGATCACCACGGATTCGCCGAGAATCATGCCCAGAATGCTGCCGCGCGTGAAGCCGAGTGTCTTCAGGATGCCGACTTCGCGAATTCGCTCGCGGACCGACATCGCCATGGCGTTCGCCGAGATGAGCAGAATGGCAAACGATACCGCGCCGAAAATGACTGCCATGAACGCTTTCACGTTGCCCAGGAAGCCAAGGAAACTGAGTTCGAAGGCTCGCTCCGTCTCCGTTTTGGTCTGGAGCGGAGCGTTGCGGAACAGGCTATCCACGGCCTTTGGAATCGTAGCCACAGCAGCGGCGCTTTCGCCGAGGATGACGAAAACACTCACGATGTCGCGCGCGTTCTTCAGGCTCTCGTTGAGGTAGTCGTAGTGAAAGTAGAGGTTCTCGTTGTCGCGCGGCGACTCGTAGAACCCGCGCACGGTGAGCTCCAGCGTCACCTGGAAAAAGTCGCCGACGATCGTCATCCGATCGCCGATCTTCAAGGAGTGCCGATCCGCGGTCTTGCGTCCCACGATACAGGCCGTGCGTTCCTGTTGAAAAGCTTTCTTCTGGTCTTCGGGGATGCGGTACTCGGGGTATGTAGTGAACAGCCGCATTGGCTCGACCGCAAACCGGCCAAACATGTTTTTCGGGTCGCGGTTGTCCTTGTAGGCGCCGCCGAACCACTGGAAGATCATGACTTCCTTGACGCCGGGAACCTGGCGGATTTTGTCCTGATAGGAGCGCTGGAGCGGGTTGGCGAGCGAAATCCGGTTGCGAACCAGGAGGCGCATCGCCTGCTCCGGAGTCGCCTCGCGGAGGAACAGCGCGTTGGCCATCGCCGCCATCAGTCCGATCAGGCACAGTGAGGCGGCAAAGCTCAGGATGGTCAGAATGCTGCGCAACCGGTTGCGCAGACTGTTCCGCAGAATCATCGGGAGATGACGCAACACATTTTGATTTTAGCTGAGCGCTGAAGGGGTGGGAGCGCGTCTTACTCGATCACTTCGACCCGGGTCTCGATTTCCTCGCGCGGCGCCAGCGCCGACCAATACGCGACGATCTCCCGCACCGGCGGCCTGCCGTCGCCGAAGCCCGTCGCGCCGGGCGGGCCATTGAGCACCAGCGGAATCAACTCGCGAGTAAAACGATCGATGGCATTTTTGTTTTGACCGCGCACGCCGATGCGGAGCTGCACTTCAGCGGGGCCGGGCACGGGAATCGCGGCGGGGCCGTGGCAGGCGTTCACGCCCAGAAACTCCGTGTAGATCTCGTCGAACTCCAGGCCCAATTGCGCCAGCCGCTCACGCACGATGAGGTCGGCTGCGCGCGCTTTTTCGAGCGCCTCGGGCCAACTGTAGACAAGCGTTCCTGCCGACTTCCACCCGGCTGCGTAACTGATGGACAGCTTCAGAGCCGGCGGGCGCGGTCCGCCCTGAATACCCGACACGCGCACACGGTCGGGTCCGTCATCGGCGAGTTGAATCGACGTGAAATCCGCCACGCAATCCGGCGTGATGTAGTGTTTCGGGTCGCCGAGCTCGTATAAGAGCTGCTCTTTAACGACGTCGGAGTGCACGCGCCCGCCCGTGCCGGGGTGCTTGGTAATCACGAACGATCCGTCGGGTTCGGCTTCGACGATCGGATAGCCGATATTCGCCAAATCCGGCAGCGCCTTCCAATTCACCTGGCAATTGCCGCCCGTGGTCTGCGCGCCGCATTCGACGATATGGCCGGCGATGGCGCCTGCGGCGAGGCGATCCCAAGCGTCGTCGGCCCATCCAAAGCGGTGAATCATGGGAGCGAGCGCGAGCGCGGTGTCGGTCGAGCGGCCCGCAATCACCACATCGGCCCCGGTATCGAGCGCTGCGGCGAGCGGCAGCGCACCGATATACGCATTCGCGCTGAGGATCTGCGAGCGAATCTTCTGCAGCGGCTCGCCCGTATCCATATCGCGCATCGGGTAACCCTTCGCGATGAATTCGTCGAGGCGGCTGAAGACGTCATCACCCAGCACGACCGCTACCCTGAGCCCCGGCGCGGCCCGCAACACTGCGCGCGCGCATGCGACTGGGTTAACGCCTCCCGCATTGGCGATCACCTTCACGTTCCGCTCGCGCATCCTTCGCGCGATGCGTCCGATCAGAGGGGGAAAGTCGCGCGCGTAGCCAAGATCGGGATCGCCCTGTTTCTGCTTTTGCAGAATTGACATGGTGACCTCGGCGAGGTAGTCGAGGATCAGATAGTCGATGGGCCCCTGCTCGATCAGGCGAACCGGTGCTTCGAGCCAGTCGCCCCAGAACCCCTGACCGTTGGCAATGCGGATCATGGCTGGCACGCCCGGGCTTCGCGGCACAACGCGACTTCGAGCGCGAAGCTGACCACGGCGCGCGAATCCTTCGGATCGATGATGGCGTCGCAGTGCCCGCGCGCGGCGGCGTAGCGCGCGTCGAGCCAGCGTTCGTAGTCGGCGCGCGTGAGCTCGATGGACTGTTGCAGATCCTCGGGCAGCGGCTCGCCCTTGGCTTTGTATTTTTCAATCTCGACCGAATGCATCGCCTGCACCGCCGAGTCGCCTTCCATCACGCCGATTCGCGCCGTCGGCCAGTTGAAGGTGAAGTCGGGATCGAAGCCCTGGCCGGCCATGGCGTAGTAGCCCGCTCCGCTCGCGTGGTTGAGCGTCAACACAATCTTGGGCACAGTGGCGCAGGCCATCGACTCAACCATCTCGGCGCCGGCGCGGATGATCGCGGACGCTTCCGCCGCGGGCCCCACCATGAAGCCAGACACGTCCTGCACATAAATGATGGGCGTGCGCAGACGCTCGCAGGTCTCGACGAAGTACGCGGCTTTGCGCGCCGATTCAGTGTAAATGATGCCGCCGATACTCGGCCGGCCCTCGGTCTTGAGAAACCCACGGCGATTCGCGATGACGGCGACGGCGCGGCCGGCCAGGTGTGCATTGGCGCACAGCATCTCCGGGGCATGATCGGGCTGAAATTCCTGGTAGCCCTCGGCGTCAAAAATGCGGAACAGGACCTCTTCGATTTCGTAGGGCAGACGATGGCCGGCGGGAAGGATGCTGTAAAGATCGGCCGCCGGCCGCGCGGGCGGCACTCCGCGGGGCGCGGCTGCGGGAACGGGAAAATCGCGGAAGCGCGCGCGGATCATTTCTATGCACGCGCGATCGTCCTTCGCCCGATAGTGCGCGACGCCGCTCGAGGTAGTGTGCATGTGCGCACCACCGAGGGATTCGGCGTCGACATTGACACCGATCGCGCCTTTGACCAGGTTCGGCCCGCCCAGCCCCATGAAGCTTGTTCCCTCGACCATGTAGATCACATCGCTCAGCGCCGGCAGATACGCGCCGCCAGCGATGCACGGGCCCATCACGGCCGCGATCTGCGGAACGCGCAGTTTCCCGCGCATCAGCGAGTTGTAGTAGAAGATCCGGCCCGCGCCGTACTGGCCGGGGAAGATGCCGTCCTGATAGGGAAGGTTGACGCCGGCCGAGTCCACCAGGTAGACGATCGGCACTCGATTGCGCATCGCGATTTCCTGCGCGCGCAGAATTTTGGTAATGGTCTCCGGCCACCACGAACCGGCCTTGACGGTGGCGTCGTTCGCGACCACCACGGCCGGACGCCCTTCGATCCTCCCGACGCCGGTGACCACACCCGCCGCCGGCGCCTGCCCGTCGTACTTGTCGTGCGCGATCAGCAGGCCGATCTCGATGAATGGCGCCTTCGCATCAAAGAGCAAATCAATGCGTTCGCGCGCCGTTAGCTTGTCGGCGCGATGCTGCTTTTCAATCTTTGCCGCACCGCCACCCTCGCGCAAACGCCGTTCCAGCGTCTGCAGTTGCTCAACGAGATGCCGCATGCGGGAAGCCGCCGCGACTGCGGCGGGGGACTGCGTCAAGGTGCTCAAACTTCTATCGTCCTCCCTGCTGATACCAGTGCGCAACCACGTCCATAGCCGGCTTCTTCCACGGCGTGAACGAACCGTCCTTTGGCCCGCCGTGGCCGTCCGTGCCGACCTTCCACCAATACATACCCTGAAACCACGGCTGACGATAAAAGGCCTTGAATATGGCTTCGTAACAGCGCGCCTGCTCGTCGAGAGAAATCTCGCGGCGGGTTTCATCCCACGGCGCACGATGCGGCGCCTTCATGCTCGTGAATCCGGCTTCGGTCAGAAGGACGGGCCGCTTGAATCTCCGCTGCACGTCTTCGACTTTGCGTAGAACTGCTGTGGCCGTCAGCTCGTCCGGCAGCGGATAGTAGCTGTTGAGGCCGATGTAGTCGAGGGCGTCCCAGAATCGGATCGTCTCGAACTCGGGTCCTTGCGTGGCGCCGTAAACAAGCGGTCCGGGATACAGCGCACGCGCGCGGGCGATCAGGCTGCGCCACTCGGCTTCATACTGAGTCATCTTGACGAATTCGACGCCCACGCAGAAAAGGTCTGCGTGTATTTTCGCGGCATGGCGCGCCCAGTATTCGACGAAACCACGATACTGCTGGAACCAGCGGGCGCGGTCCTCGGGCTTCTCGTAGAAAATGTCGCCGGGGAAGCCGCGGCCGGTCCAGATCTGCGGCTTGAGCAGCACCTTCATGCCGCGCTGATGGGCGAGCGCGGTGACATCAGCGACAAGCTCGGCGCGCTCCCACGAGCCTTCGTAGCG
>JBOGMR010000502.1:0-7873 GCA_050746825.1 Bryobacteraceae bacterium
GAAAAGCACCCCGGCGGGAATCGCGTTTCCACAAACCGTAATCGACGGGTCAGCCTACACCAACCTGGGAGACACGGGCGGCGATTTCTCTACGTTCCTGTACCACACACTGAGCTCCACGGTAACGCGCGTGAGCGGCAATCACAGCATGCGTTTCGGCGGAGACTTCCGGGTACTGCGCGAGAATGCCTACAACTTCGGCAACGTGGCTCCGCGCCTGGAGTTCGCCGGCGCCTACACGCGGGGACCGCTCGATAACGCGGCCGGCGCGCCGATCGGCCAGGGGCTGGCTTCGATGCTGTTTGGGATCCCGAGTGGAGGCCACAGCGACATCAATGCCTCGCGGGCGCAGCAATCGACCTTTACGTCTCTCTACACTCAGGACGACTGGAAGCTGTCGACGAGGCTGACGGTGAACGTGGGTCTGCGCTGGGAGTACGAAGGGCCAACGACGGAGCGCTTCGACCGCAGTGTGCGCGGCTATGACTTTGGAACGGCGAATCCAATCGAGGAGCGCGCGCGGGCCAACTACGCGCTGAGTCCGATAGCCGAAGTCCCGGTGTCCGCCTTCCGTACCCCTGGCGGGCTCACTTTCTCAGGAGCGGGCGGGCAGCCGCGCGGCCTCTGGTCGGCGGACCGGAATAACTTCGCGCCTCGCGTTGGCCTGGCGTACCAGTGGAGCCCCAAAACGGTTGTCCGCGCCGGATATGGCATCTTCTACGACCTGTTCGGAGTGGACCGGCAGGATGTCAATCAGGGAGGGTTCAATCAGTCCACCAATATCATTCCGACTCTGGACAACGGACTCAGTTACCGTGCGACGCTTGCCAATCCGCTTCCGGATGGACTGGAACCGCCTCTGGGAGCACGTGGAGGCGCACGCACCTTCCTCGGCCGCGCGATCAGCTTCTTCGACGAACATCCGCTGAATCCTTACATGCAGCGATGGTCTGTTACTGTCCAGCGGGAACTGCCAGGGCGAACCGTGACGGGGGTCTCCTATGTCGGCAACCGGGGAACGAAGATTCTCACGACGCGGCAACTCAGCCCGATTCCCGAGCCGTATCTTTCTGTTTCGCCCGTACGCAACCAGCCGGTGATTGACTCCCTGAGTGCGCAGGTGAACAATCCGTTCTTCGGCATTCCGGAATTCACCGGAACCGGGCTGGCGGCGCAGCGTATCGCGCGGAACCAGTTACTACGCGCCCATCCGCATTTCACGGGCGTCACATCCAACCGGTCGAACGGCTTTTCTTACTACCATTCGTTTCAGGTGGAAGTGGAGAAGCGCATGGGCCGCGGGCTTTCTTTTCTTACTTCCTGGACGTATTCCAAGTTCATGGAGGCCCGCACGTACTTGACCGAGAGCGATCTGGTTCCGGAGAAGGTCATCTCCGATCAGGACTACCCGCACCGCCTGGTTGTCATGACCATCTATGAGCTTCCCTTCGGTAAGGGCAAAGCGGTGCTCGGCAATGCGGGCGGGCTGGTGGACGCGATTGCCGGCGGCTGGCAATTGCAAGGCTGGTTCGAAGGCCAGACGGGCCAGGCGCTCGGCTTCGGCAATGCGATCTTCCGAGGCAATCTGAAGGACATTCCGATTCCGGTATCCGAGCGCAGGGCCGAGCGATGGTTCAACACCGAGGCCGGATTCGAGCGCGCGGCCAACCTGCAGCTCGCCAACAATGTCGTTCGCTTTTCGAGCCGCTTCAACGGCGTGCGGGGAGACGGGATCAACAACTGGGATTTCTCCATGTTCAAGAATTTCCGGTTGCGCGAGGGCCTGAATCTCCAGTACCGGCTGGAAACTTACAATTCGCTGAACCACGTGCAGTTCGGAAACCCGAATACGGCTCCGGCCAACACGGCCTTCGGGACGGTGACCGCAGAGAAGGGGCACGGACAACGGCAAGTCACGATGGCGCTGAAGCTGCTTTTCTGAGACGAAGTCCTGGAAGTACAAGGCGGGCCGGAGTTGCAGGAGTTGATCGAGAACGAGCTTTCGTCGCCGAGCCGGTGATACCATAGCTCGCATCATGAAACTGATATGGCTCTGGCTTTGGCTTCTCATAGCGGTCCCTGCGTGGCCGCAGAAGCAGCCATTCTGGCGTCCGGTGGTGATGGGCAACTTCGGCATGGTGGCGGCCGAGCACCCGCTGCAGGCGCTGGCCGGGTTGCATGCGCTCGAGGCCGGCGGCAACGCGATCGACGCCGCGGTCGCCGTGTTCTACACGACGACTGTGGTCGAGCAGCATCAGGCCGGAATCGGCGGCGACGCGTTCATCCTCGCCTACATCGCCAAGGAGAAGCGCGTGGTGTTCATCAACGGCACCGGCCCCGCGGCAAAACTGGCGACGCCCGAGTTCTACCGCAAGCGGGGCGGCATCCCGGCAATCGGCCCGCTCTCGAGCACCGTTCCCGGCGCGGTGGGCGGGTTTGCACTCGCACATCAACTCTACGGCTCACTCCCGCACGCACAGCTTCTCCGCGACGCAATCGCGCTGGCCGAGGATGGCCATCCGCTGTCGCATTGGTCGGCTTCGAGCTATCGGGAGGGCCACCCGCGGATTTCCAGATTCCCCAGCTCGGTGCGCGCGCTGACCAATCAGGGCCGCCCGTTCGAGGCCGGCCAGATTCACATCCAGCCCGATCTGGCGCGCACCTT
Organism: Bryobacteraceae bacterium; assembly: GCA_050746825.1. Lineage (GTDB taxonomy): Bacteria > Acidobacteriota > Terriglobia > Bryobacterales > Bryobacteraceae > JBOGMR01. The sequence continues at coordinate 2,666 of JBOGMR010000502.1, forward strand.
GAAAACCATCGCCGCTGACGGCCCCGGCTCGTTCTATCGCGGCTCTCTCTCGCAGCTCACCGCCGATTTCTACGAAAAGGAGCAAGGGCTGATCCGGCGCGAGGATCTCGCCGTCTATCGCGCCGAACAGAGTGAGCCGGTGCGCACCGTGTACAAGGACTTCGAAGTATTCCAAAGCGCCCCCAACTCGCAAGGCATCGTGCTGCTGATCGCGCTGAACATCGTCGAAGGCCTGGACCTGCGTAGCATGGGCCACAATTCCACAGACTACGTGCACGCCGTCACCGAGGCCATTAAGCTCGCGTTTGCGGACCGCGACCGCTACATTGCCGATCCTCGTTTCGTCAAAGACATTCCCATCGAGCAACTGCTTTCGAAGAGCTATGCAGCCAAGCGGCGCGAGCTGATCCGCATGGATCGCGCGATTCGCGGCGCCGCGCCTCCGGGTGACCCGCGTGGTGGCAAACCGGTTCTCGATCCTTATCGGATCACTTACGAAGACCGGCGTCCGGCGCCGGCCGCGGCGCCCACTCGTGCGGGGCAGGGTGAGACGTCGTCATTCTCTATTGCCGACCGCTTCGGCAATCTGGTTTCGGTCACGCACTCGGTCAACCAAACTTTCGGCAGCGCGATCGTGGTCGAAGGCGGCGGCTATGTGCTGAACAACCGCATGCCGTATTTCGGTCTCGACGATCGCGATGTGAACGTGCTTGCGCCCGGCAAGCGTCCGCGCCACACCATCAATCCGGCGCTCGCGTTGCGCGGGGGGAAGCCGTTCCTCGCCTGGAATACGCCCGGCGGCGACAATCAACCGCAAGCCATGCTGCAGGCATTTCTCAACGTGGTCGAGTTCGGGATGAACGTCCAGCAGGCCGTGGAAGCGCCGACGGTCACCAGCTCGTCGTTCCAGGGGTCAATGTACCCGCATACTGTCGCCGGCCTGCTCACGATCCCGAAACTGCTCGCCGACCGCATCGTCGCCGAGCTGCTGGTGAAGGGTCACAAGGTCGATGTGGCCGACCTGCAGCAGCCCTACGGACAGCAGCCGTCAGGCGCCGGGGCGGTGAAGATGGTGCTCATCGATCCGGCCACTGGCGTCATTCACGGCGGCGCCAGTCCGGCCAAAGACAACTATGTGATGGGCCGGTAGGCGAAACCGCTTGCTTACGGGCGCCGGCTGAGTAGCTTCAGCGCCTGACCGAGCCTTGCCGCGGGCCGGTAGACCCTTCGAAACCTGCAAAAAACAGTTGACGGGCGGCCTTGCCGCTTGCTATCCTAGCCCTACTCTGTAGCTACGGCATTCCCACTGTTTTAACCCCACCCACTGGAGGCTGGATGAGTCCGAAAGAAGTGTTGGATTTTGCAAAAAAGAACGATGCCAAGCAACTCGACATGCGCTTTACCGATATCCCGAGTCTGCAGCATCATGTGTCCTATCCGATCAGCGAGCTGGAAGAATCTTCATTCGAAGATGGGTTCGGAATTGACGGATCGAGCATTCGAGGCTGGGCCGCAATCAATGAGAGCGACATGCTGCTCGTCCCCGATTCGGCCACCGCATTCATGGATCCGTTTGCAGACATCCCCACGCTCGTCATGCTCGGCGACGTGATCGATCCGATCACCAAGCAGCACTACGAGCGCGATCCGCGCTGGATCGCCAAGAAGGCCGAGCTATTCCTGAAAAACAGTGGAGTCGGCGACACCGCCTACTTCGGAGCCGAAGCGGAATTCTTCATTTTCGATAACGTGCGGTTCGACCAGAACCAGCATTGCGGGTTCTATTTCATCGATGCCGAAGAGGGCCGCTGGAATTCCGGCCGCGAGAAAGACAACCTGGGATATCGCCCCCGCTACAAAGAAGGTTATTTCCCCGTTCCGCCCACCGATCATTATCAGGACATGCGCAGCGAGATGGTGCAGACCATGATCAAGTGCGGTCTGCACATCGAATGTCACCACCATGAAGTCGCCACCGGCGGCCAGTGCGAAATCGACCAGCGGTTCGACACGCTGGTGAAGTCGGCCGACAACATGATGCTGTACAAATACATCATCCGGAACGTGGCCAACCAATACGGCAAGACCGTGACGTTCATGCCCAAGCCACTGTTCCAGGACAACGGCAGCGGCATGCATACGCACCAGAGCATCTGGAAAGGCGGCAAGCCGCTGTTCGCCGGAGACCTCTACGCCGGTCTGAGCCAGATGGCGCTGTGGTACATCGGCGGACTGCTGAAGCACGCGCGGGCGCTGTCGGCGATCATCGCGCCAACCACCAACAGCTACAAGCGTCTGGTGCCCGGCTACGAAGCTCCGGTCAACCTTGCGTACTCGCGGCGCAATCGCTCGGCGGCGTGCCGTATTCCGATGTACTCGGCCAGTCCGAAAGCGAAGCGCGTCGAGTTCCGGCCGCCGGATCCTTCGGCGAATCCTTATCTGGCGTTCGCCGCGATGCTGATGGCGGGGCTCGATGGCGTCGCCAACAAGATCGAGCCAGGCGAATCGCTCGACAAGGACATCTACGATCTGTCGCCGGAAGAGATGAAGAACGTGCCGTCGATGCCGGCATCGCTCGAAGAGGCGCTGCAGTGCCTTGAAGACGATCACGGGTTCCTGCTCAAGGGCGATGTTTGCACCGAAGAACTGATCGAGACGTTCATCGATTACAAGCGCAAAAACGAGGCGGACGCCGTGCGGCTGCGGCCGCATCCGTACGAGTTCGCGCTCTACTACGACGTATAGAAACCGCCGGGTGGCGGGGCCATTACCCGCCACCCGGTTTCAACCCAGGTTTTCACGATGACGGGCCGCGTCGTCCAGATCAATATTTCTGCCGGCGGCGTGCCCAAGGGCGCGATTCCCTCAGGATTCCTAAGCCCACTCGGCATTGAAGGCGACCAGCACGCCCATCCCAACATCCATGGCGGTCCGATGCAGGCTGTGCTGCTGATCACCGCCGAGACGGTCGATGAGCTTGCGCAGCGCGGTTACCCGGTATTCTACGGAGCGCTTGGCGAGAACCTGACAACGCGCGGGCTCGATCGGAAGCAGATCCGCGTGGGGCAACGGCTGCGCGTGGGCCAGGCGGTCATCGAGATCACCAAGCCGCGCGGCCCGTGCTCGACGCTGGACGCGTACGGCCCCGCGATTCGGCGCGAGATCTACGACGCCAAGGTGAAGAGCCGCGATCCGTCGTCAATGCGTTGGGGTATGAGCGGGTTTTACGCCTCGGTGGTGGAACCCGGGCAGATATTCGAGGGCGATCCGGTGACGATTGAGGAAACATTGGCGTGAAACCGGGCCGGCGGAACCTGCGCGCAGGACAGGCCGCAAAAGCTCGTCCCACGATTTTCGCGCTCCATTCTATCCGCGCGCCGCGCGAGCCGGCTCCAGCAACGGCATCAGCGCCCGCTTGAGATCGTCAGACGAGCGGAACCGCAGGGTGCGGGACCGTTCGATGCACCTGCCGAGCACCTGGGCAAGCTTGTCGCAAGAGGCATCGCTGTGCCACTCCGAGAGAATCGCTCGCAGGTCTTCACCGGCATTTGGCGCATGGCCGGTCAGCGTCTCGCAAATGATCACACCGAGCGAGTAGATGTCGCTGCGCTCGTCGACTTCGCCGCCCGACATCTGCTCGGGCGGCATGTATCCCATGGTGCCGAGCGCGACACCCGCGGTGGTAAGATGCTCAGCTCCGGCGATCTGGAGCAGCTTCATCTTGGCTAGACCGAAGTCGAGGATCTTGACTACGCCGTCGGCGATCAGCAGATTTTCGGGTTTCAAATCACGATGGATGACGCCGGCCTGGTGCGCCGCGTGGACACCGTCGAGGAGCTGCTCGATCCACACCGCTGCGAGCGTTCGCGAGATCGGCATGTACCGCTCGAGGTGTTCGCGCCAGGTGACGCCTTTGACGAGCTCCATCACCAGGTACGCGCCGACCGTGCCGACGGCCCCATAGTCGTAAACCCGGATGACGTTGGGATGGGAAAGCCGCGCCGAAGCCTGCGCCTCGCGCTCGAACCGGCGCAGCGCCTGCTGGTGTCCAAAAAGCTCGCTGAGCAGGACTTTGAGCGCGACGGGACGGTTGAGACGCGAGTCAAAAGCTTCGTAGACGGCGCCCATGCCGCCTCTGCCGAGCAGGCGATCGATGCGGTAACGGCCATCGATGGTGCGGTCGATGGGCAAGCGGATCTCCGGCACGCGCCCATCTTTCGCGCAGGTCACAACCGCGCTGTCGTAGCAGGCGCCGCAGGCCGGGCACTCGCGCAGCAGATTCGTCAGGCTCGGGCGGGCGACCGGCCCGGCCGGCTGCGAGCGTCGCATCACAGCTTGAATGCGAGCGAGGAGCTCGCGCGGCCGGAAGGGCTTGACGACGTAATCGTCGGCCCCGCTTTGCAGCAACTGCACCTGGTCGACTTCGTCGTCGACGGCGCTGAGCACGATGATGGGCGTGGTGAAGCCTTCGGCACGCAGGCGCTGGCAGATGGCGGTGCCGGTTAAGCCGGGCAGGCGGAGGTCGACGAGCACCATGCTGGGACGTAGAGAAAGCGCGCGTTCGAGACCCAGGGCGCCGTCGTGAGCGGTCTCGACGGTGAAGCCGCCCTGCTCGAGGATCACGGCGATGGTGTCGCACAACGCTTCGTCATCGTCGATGACCAGGATGGTTTGCACTGCCCCACTATTTTAGCGCCGGACCGCTCCCTCACGGACGCGGGCTCAGTGCCGTGTTGTGGCCCTGCGGTGTTGTGGCCCTGCGGTGTTGTGGCCCTGCGGTTTTGTGGCGACGCGGTGCGGGGCGCGTCGTCAGTCGGGCAGCGTGTCTTTTTGCGGTTCAGGTAAATGGAAGCTGGCCAGAAATCCGATCGCGTAGACCAGCAGCGCAACGCAAGCCGCCGAGTACGCGAGCTTCATCGAGGGCGTCGTACCCACCATCACGTTCGAAAGCTGCGTCGTCACCATCGCCATCGACGTACCCACCATGCGGCCGCCTACATTCGCGGCGAAGCTCTCGCCGGTGCCGCGTAGGTAGAGCGGGTAGACGCGCGGCAGATAGTTCCCCCAGAAGCTGAACTGCGCCACAGTCAGCAGCCCGGCGAAGAATACTCCGATCTTCAGCATATCGAGGTCGTGGACCGCCGGATAGAGGAAGACGAGCGGGACGACGATCAGGCCGGGAACCTGGAACACGCGCAGCAGCTTGCG
>JBOGMR010000503.1:0-2303 GCA_050746825.1 Bryobacteraceae bacterium
TCAACATCCAGGACAACTACATCCGTTCGAATAGCCTCGACTATCAGCCGAATCTCCTGCTGCTCGATCAGGTGGCGGAATTCACGATCACCACTTCGAACGCCAGCAGCACCGTGGGCGGTGGAGCGTCGCAGGTGGTGTTCGTTACGCCGTCCGGCACCAACCAGTTGCACGGCGCACTGTATTGGTACAACCGCAACAATGCCCTGGCCGCCGGCGAGTGGTTCGACAATAAGGACGGACTCGATAAGGCCTTTCTCAATCAAAATCAGATCGGCGGGCGGCTAGGCGGGCCAATCAAGCGCGATAAGCTTTTCTTCTACACGAACTACGAAGCGTATCGTAACCGCCAGAAGGAGTCGCTCAACCGCACGATCCTGACGACCGACGCCCGCAACGGTCTCTTCACCTATCGCGACGCGCAGGGAGCTGTACGGAAGGTCAACATCCTGCAAGCCAGGGGCGTGGGCATTGACCCCGCCATCCAGCGGCTGATCGAGCTGGTTCCGACGCCCGATAAGATCAACAACTTCCGCAGCGGCGACAGCAGCAGTTCCCTGTTGCGCAACACAGCCGGCTATTCATTTCTGGCGCGGTCGAATCGCACCCGCGACAATTTCACCACGCGAATCGATTACAACCTGTCCTCGAAACATGTCCTTTCAGGCTCTTACCTCTGGAACCGCGACAATCTCGACCGCAACGATGCCGGCAACGACTTCTCGGTAATTCCCAAGGTGACCAACGAGAACCACTCGCATCTTTTGAGCGCCGGCTGGCGATGGAGTCCGTCCGCGACCTTTACCAATGAGGTCCGCGGGGGTTTCAATCTGGCTCCCGGAAGTTTTCCGACGACGGAAACCTTCGGCGAATTCCTGATCGACGGGCTGGCGTTCAGCAACCCCGTGAACCAATTCCGAAACCAGGGGCGCGACACGGACCTTCACGTTCTCACGAGCAATGGATCGTGGGTACGCGGCCGCCATACGTTCCAGTTCGGCTACTCGCTGTCGAGTATCCGGGTAGCGCCGTTCAACGAGGCGCTGATCACGCCGACTTACTACCTGGGGATGGGCGTGGGTCAGACGGGCCTCACGGGCGCGCAGCTTCCGGGCATCGGCGCTTCGGATTTCGCCGCGGCCAATAATCTGCTCGCGTCGCTGGGCGGGTTTGTAGACGCTTATGAGCAGTTTTTCCACGTCACTGGCCGCACGTCGGGATTCGTACCAGGCGCGCCGCTGCTCCGGCATCTGAGTCTCGATACCCATTCCGGATACATTCACGACACCTGGAAATTACGGCGGCGCCTGACCCTCACGCTGGGCATGCGGTACGAGTATCTGACCCCGGTGGACGAGCGCGATTCCCTGTACCTGGCGCCTCTCTTACAGAACGGCAATTACGTGACTACGCTGCTTTCGAACGCCACGCTGGATTTTGCGGGAAAGTCGGTCAGCCGGCCGTTCTACCGGTCCGACCGAAATAATTTTGCCCCCAGTATCGGCTTCGCGTGGGATCTGTTCGGCACTGGCCGCACAGCGGTCCGCGGAGGCTACAGTGTTGCGTTTGTCAACGACGACCACATTTCTTCGCTCGAGAATAGCGTCTTCACCAACGACGGTCTGGTGGGGGATTCGTTCGACACCGGACTGAGCGGACGGATCAGCACCGGCCGGCCCAGAGTCGCGTCGCCCGAGTATAAGATTCCGCGGCTGTTCTCCGACAATTTCGAATTCAATTCGCTGGCCGCCCATGCGATGCCCGATCCCAACCTCGCGACGCCCTACGTACAGCAGTACAGCTTCGGCGTCCAGCACGAGTATCGCGGGACGGTTTTCGAATTGCGTTACGTCGGCAATCACGGCACCAAGCTTCTGCGCGCCTTTGATCTGAATCAGATCGACATCAAGTCCTCGGGTTTTCTCGATGACTTCATTCGCGCTCGTAACAACGGGTTCCTCTCGCGCGAGTCCACCGGCGTGTTCGACCCGCGCTTCAACCCTTCCGTTCCCGGCAGCCAGCGTTTGCCGGTCTTCGGCCAGATCGAAGCCAGCGGCCTGTTGACGAACGCCACGGTGCGCGGTCTGATCGAGCGGGGCGAAGCCGCGAATCTGGCTTCCACGTATTTTCAGAACCTGTTCGAGATGCCCTTCAGCTTCCATCCCAACCCCAACACCAACGGCGCGAACATCATGACGAACTACAGCAACTCCACGTACAATTCGCTGCAGTTCGACGTGAGGCGCCGCCTGAAACAAGGGATGAGCCTACAGGGCAATTACACCTTTTCCAAGGTGTTGAGC
>JBOGMR010000504.1:0-7095 GCA_050746825.1 Bryobacteraceae bacterium
GTCACGAAGCCCATGTGGCTCACGCTCGAGTAGGCGATGAGCCGCTTGACGTCCGTCTGGACCAACGTCACGTACGCGCCGTAGACGATGGCCGCCGCAGAGAGCAGCAACATCGGCTTGAGGAAAAACTGCACTCCGTGAGGAAGTATGACGAGCGAGACTCGCAGAAAGCCGTACGCTCCCATCTTGAGGAGGATCCCGGCCAGAATCACGCTTCCCGCGGTTGGCGCCTCGGTGTGAGCATTCGGAAGCCAGGTATGCACGGGGAACATCGGCACTTTGACGGCGAAGGCGGCTAGAAACGCCGCGAAGAGCCAGGCCTGCTGTTCGGGCGAAAGGCTCGACCTGACCAGGGCGAGCGCGTTGAAGTCGAGCGTCCCGCAAGTGCGGTAGATGGCGATAGTGCCCACCAGCATCAGGACGCTTCCGGATAGCGTGAAGATCAGAAACTTGACCGCTGCGTACACGCGGCCCGGTCCTCCCCAAACGCCGATGAGGAGAAACATCGGAACCAGCATGAGCTCCCAAAAAACAAAGAAGAGAAAAAGATTCGATGCGGCAAAAACGCCGATCATCGCCGTCTCCACCACCAGCAGCGCGGCGTAGAACTCCCGCACTCTCGTTTGGATCGCGGCCCACGAGGCGCCGACGCACAGGACGCTCAGGAGTGAAGCGAGGAAGATGAATGGCAGGCTGATCCCGTCGACGCCCATGCCGTAGGCGATGTTCATCGACGGAATCCACACTGCGGATTCGACGAATTGCAGAGCGCCGGAGGCTTTATCGAAGTTCCAATACATTGGCGCTGAGACGGCCAACGTCGCCACGGTTGTAGCCAGGGCGATCCAGCGCGCGAGCCGCTCGCTGCCAAAAAGCATGATCAGGGCAGCGCCCGCGAGCGGCAGGAAGGTTGCGGCCGTGAGGACCGGATAAGCCGTCATTGGACGAGAATCGCCACGACCACGAGTACCAGAATTCCGGTCGCCATGATCAGCCCGTAATGCTGGGCGTTACCGCTCACCGCGGTCTTCAGGAGTTGGCTCAAGTTCTGCGTCGAACGTCCCAAGCCAACGAGAGCGGAATCGACGACAAGGCCGTCGAGTTGGCGCAAAAGATTCGCCCCGCCCAACACGGGCCGGCGGATCACAAATTCGTAGATCTCGCCAACGAAGCCGGATTCGAGGCGCGCCAGCGGCCCGCGGACCATCGTCACAAGGACGGCCGCGCCTCGGCGGTAGAACCAGTCCGTGTCCAGGCTGATCGCCGGCTCGGGATCGAGATGCTTGAGCAGCAGGAAGAAGCCCAGCGCCGTGAAACTCAGCATCCCGAGTGTGCTCGTTACGTGTTGCAGGGTGTAGGGGACAAAATCCACCGGGTTCGGAAGGTGCTGGTACAAGAGTCCAGGGAAGACGCCGATCAAAACGCATGCGGCTGCGGCCAGGGCCATCGCGACGAGCATGTTCCGCGGCGGCTCGTGGCCGGGCTTGCCTGAATGCTGGCCTGAATCCTTTCCGAAGAACATATAGTACGGAAGCTTCAGACCTGTGTGCAGGAACGTTCCGGCCGAAGCCAAGGTGAGCATGAGGAAGATCACCGTCCGGTGAGTCTCGCCCGCGGCAGACACCACCATCGACTTGCTCACGAAGCCGCTGAACAGCGGTACCGCCGAGATGGCAAAACCGCCGATCATGTAGAGGCCGAGCGTGATCGGCATGGTTTTGTAGAGCCCGCCCATTTCGCTCAATTTGCGCAGCCCGGTCGTCTGCAGGACGGCGCCGGCGCCCATGAACAGGAGCGCCTTATAGAGGATGTGCGCGAAGGCGTGGGCGGTGGCGCCGTTCGTGGCCAGCGCGCTCCCGATTCCCACGCCGCAGACCATGTAACCGACCTGGCTGATGATGTGGTAGGCAAGCAGCCGCCGCGCGTCGTTTTCGAGCACGGCGTAGACAACTCCGTACACAGCCATGACCGCGCCCAACCACACCAGGAGCTCGGTGCCTGCGTAGCTGCGGATCAGGACGTAGATCGCGGACTTGGTGGTGAACGCCGTCATGAAGACCGCGCCTGTGACGGTGGCCTCGGGATATGCGTCCGGAAGCCAGGCGCCGAGTGGCGGGACAGCCGCGTTCAGAAGAAACGCGACGAGAATCAGGATCCAGGGAATGCCGCCCGAAAAAGCCGCCATGTCTCCGAAGGCAAGCGAGCCGGTCTGCGACCAATGCAGCAGGATTCCGGCGAGGAGGATGAGGCCTCCGAATACGTGGACCAGAAGGTAACGAAATCCGGCCGCCACCGCGGAGCGTTCGCGGCGCCGGAACACCAGGAAGGCGGATGAAATCGCCATCAGCTCCCAGAAGATGTAGAGGGAGAGGAAGTCCCCGGCGAATGTCACACCGAGCGCGCTCCCCGCGTATGTCAGCGCTGCGACGTGTTGCGAATCGTCGTCGACATGGAGTGCGTACACCATGCCGACGAAGGCCATCAGTGAAAAGACATAGGAGAAGACCAGGGACAAGCGGTCCACGCGGCCGAACACGAGCTCTTGACCGAGGAAGCTCGTCGCGCCGTATGTTCCGGGCTGCATGAGCACGCAATCGATCAGAGCCGCTGCAGGCAGGACGAGCATCATCACGCGCCGGGCCCGGCCTTTGACGAGCAGCAGGAGCCAGGCGCCCACGATGAGTAAGAGCCCCGGGTGCACCCACTCAACGGTCATAGTGGTCCTCGCGGCGCATGAGCCACAGCTTTCCGATGAGCTTTGACGCAAGGATGATTGCGACGCACGAGACGAACCCGTAGAGCGATCCCCAGGCCGGAAAGTCTTCGAACGAAAAATGGGATTCGCCGGTGTGAAAGACGCGGGGCAAAATGATTTCAGCCAACGCCACGGCGGCGAGGCCCATGTAAAACCAGCGCCTGAGACGGGCGAACCGAGCGGGATCTTCGAGCAGCCTCTCCAGGAAACTCACGGCATGATCCTTCCTGCCAGTCCCAGAACAAGGTCCGGATAGAGGCCCAGCAGCAGACTTGCGGCAGCGCTGATTGTTAGTGGCGCGACGATCCAGGGGACTTCGCGAACTTCCTCGTGAGGCGCCTCGTTTTCGAATTCGAAGTAGGCCTTGTACAGAATCTGGCCGAGGTAGGCCGCTCCAAGCAGCGAGCTCACCAGGAGCACGCCCAATAAGACGAAGCTCTGGCGGTCCACGGCGCCGAGCGCGAGATACCACTTGGAGACGAAGCCGCTGGTGAGCGGAATGCCGACGATGCTCAGCGAAGAAAGCGCGAAGGCGGCCATGGTCCACGGCATGCGTTTGGCCAACCCGGACATCTGGCTGATTTCCGTCTTATGCGTGGATACGTAAATCGAGCCGGCGCAAAAGAACAAAGTGATCTTCGACACCGCGTGGTTGGTGATATGCGCGACCCCGCCCAGCACGCCCTTCGGATTCAACAGCGCCGCACCAAGAATGATGTAGGAAAGCTGGCTGATCGTCGAGAAGGCCAGCCGCGCTTTGAGGTTGTCCTGCGCGAGCGCGAGCAGCGATCCGATCAGAATCGTGATCGAGGCCGCAACCAAGGCCAGGTGATCGGCCCCGAGCTGGCGCATGCCGTCAAGGCCGAAGACGAACAGAAATACCCGCAGCGTGGAGAAGACACCGGTCTTGACCACCGCGACAGCATGCAGCAACGCGCTCACCGGCGTCGGGGCCACCATGGCAGCCGGCAGCCAACTGTGCAGCGGCATGACGGCGTTCTTGGCGAATCCGAATAGAAAGAAGGCGAAGATCATCAAGAGAAGCGAGGGTTGCTGGGTGAGCTGCGACGCCGAGAATATTCCGCCACTGCGAAACTCCAAAGTCCCCGCGATGTTGTAGGTCAGAATAATTGCCGACAGCAGGAACACCTTGGCAGCTCCGAGCAGGTAGATGACGTATTTGCGGGCGCCTGCCCTGGCCTCCGGCGTCGCCTTGTGACCGACGAGAGGGTATGTGACGAGCGTCAAGGCTTCATAGAACAGAAACAGGGTGAACAGGTTTCGAGCGAAAGCCACGCCAATCGTGGCGGCGAGGGCCAACGCGAAGCAGGAAAAATAGCGGGTTTGCGCGTGCTCCTTGAGAGAACGCATGTAGCCGATCGAGTAGAACGACGTCGCGATCCAGAGCAGCGACGCCCCGGCAGCAAAGAGGAGGCCGAACGCGTCAACTCGAAAGGCCAGTTCGATACCGGGGAGAATCTGCACGAGCCCGCATTCCGGCGTGCGGCCGATCAGGACATCCGGAATCATGGAGGCGACCAGTCCGAACATCACGACTCCGGCCGCAACGGACCAGAACTCCCGCAGATTGGCGCGGCGCTCGCCCGTGCACGCGATCAGCAGTGCGCCCACGGCCGGGACGAGCACGGCAAGCGCCGGAATGATCGAAAACATCACCATTTGAGTTTGGTCAACTCCGCCACGCCGGCCCCAGGTTTGTTACGGTTCAAGGCGATGACGAGTCCGAGGCCTACTCCGACCTCCGCCGCCGCAACGGCGATCACGAACAGGGCCAGGATCTGGCCACGCAGGTCTTCGAAGTGGCGGCTGAACGCGGCCAGGCTGAGATTCACCGCGTTGAGCATGACCTCGATCGAGATGAGCATCAGGATGATGTTGCGCCGGGCGAGGAACCCGAACACGCCGATCCCAAACAGGATCGCGCTCAGTGCCAGAAGGACGCCTACCGGCACAATCATGATCCGGCTGCCCTCCTGCGTGCGAGGACAACTGTGCCGACGATGGCCGCCAGGAGCAACAGGGAAGCGATCTCAAACGGCAGAGCGAACGGACCGAACAGCGCCATGCCTATCGCCGCAACACTTCCCTGCGGCGCGTCTTTCGACGCCACCTGCGTTGCAGGGGGTGCGACCCAGGTTCCGAGGCGGGCGAGCCAGGCCAAAGCTGCGAATGAGAGCCCAATCGCTGCGGCGAGCGGCCAATGGCCCCCAAACCTCGGCTTGGCTTCTTCGTCAGGCAGTTCGAGCAGCATCACAACAAAGAGGTAGAAGATGAGGATTGCGCCGGCGTAAACGATGATCTGCACCGCTGCCAGGAATTCGGCGCCCAGCAGCAGGAAGATGCCCGCCACGTGCAGAAAGAGCGCCAGCACCCAGAGCATGCTGTGAACGGGATTTCTCCGCGTAACAGCGAGCAGCGCGCTCGCGACGCTGGCCGCCGCCATGTAGTAGAAGGTTGCGGCAAGCAGGGTCATCGGCTGGCGTAATCGAGGGAGATGGAAACCGCGAGGTGGCGGATTCTGCGGTACTGAGTCCTGCTCCAGTTAACAGCGTCGCCGGGCCACAGTGGTCTCATAGTCTTGCTTGATCGCAGCCGATCGTCCAATTCGGTGTGTGGATTTGTCTTGGAGCTTACCCGATAGTCAGTGTCCTCTTGGTCCTCCTGGTAGTCGAAGCTGAAATGACATATTGCACGAAAAGCCGCCCGGAAGCAAGCAGTTATCTGATGCGTTCGCGGCGAGCGAGTGCCGGCCGGCGTCTGGTTTAACCGAGCCGCTGCCTTAACTTTTGTGAAATTTGTCCTTGACGTGAGGGTCCGGCATCCATAGAATTGATGGCGAGGCAGTTCCTCCATGAAGCGGGTCTGCGACCTCCTGAGCGCCAAGGGTCGGGACATTTGGTTCCTACCCCCGGACGCTACCGTGTACGAAGCCATCGATCAGATGGCACAGAAGGGGGTCGGTGCGCTACTGGTGATGGAAGGAACGCGCCTCGTCGGCATTGTCTCCGAACGCGATTACGCTCGCAAAGTGATTCTCAAGGGGAAGGCGTCCCGTGAGATTCAGGTTCGCGAAATCATGTCGTATCCAGTCGTCTGTGTTCCGCCTGATGTGACGGTCGAACAGACGATGGCCCTCATGACCGAAAGACGAGTCCGGCACTTGCCAGTGATGCTCGACGAGGCGGTCGTGGGTGTGATCTCGATCGGCGACGTGGTCCGAAGCATGCTCGAGGAAAAGGAATTCTATATTCAGCAGTTGACCAGCTACATCACGGCGGGCTCGTAAATCGGGTTCCCTTCGACCGGCATAAACCGCCGAAATCCCAAAACGGTTAAGCACCAATCGGGCTTGTCGCCCCGCGCAACGCCGGCGATGATGTATACTGACCGCGGGGTATTCGAGTAGTGAGCGAATACATCGGCATCGTCGTCAGTTTCGTGTTGGCTGCGGGGATCGCTGCCCTGATGGTAGCGCTGAGCTCCACGCTCGGAAAGAAGAACCCCACGCCCGTAAAGCTGGCGCCTTTCGAGTGCGGACAGGATCCCATCGCTCTGCCGATCGGCAGGATGGCGATCAAGTTCTATCTGACCGCGATCCTGTTCATCTTGTTCGACGTCGAGCTCGTCTTCCTTTATCCGTGGGCTGTCGTCTACCGCGCGCTGGGAGTCTCGGGCCTCATCGAGATGGCAATTTTCCTGGGCGTGCTGATGGTGGGCTTCGTCTACGCGTGGGACAACGGGGCGCTCGAGTGGCAGTGATATGAACAAGCCTGGCAGTGATATGAAAAGCCTGGCAGTGATATGAGCGGCGCCGCTTCGTTTTTCACCAGCCGCCTCGACGAGGCCATCGGCTGGGCACGCAAGTACTCGATCTTTCAGTACCCGTTCGTGACCGCCTGCTGCGGGATGGAGTACATGGCAACGGCTTGCTCTCATTACGACGTCGATCGCTTCGGCGCGGGCCTTCCGAGATTCTCACCTCGCCAGGCCGATGTGCTCTTCGTCGTCGGCACGATCAGTCACAAGATCGCTCCGGTCCTGAAGCGGATCTACGACCAGATGGCCGATCCGAAGTGGGTCGTGGCCTTTGGCGTCTGCACTTGCACGGGCGGTTTTTATGACAACTACGCGACCGTGATGGGCATCGACACGATCCTGCCGGTGGACGTCTACATACCGGGATGCCCGCCGCGGCCCGAGATGGTCCTTGACGGTCTGATGAAGCTTCAGGAAAAAATCCAGAGCCAGCACGCCACTGGCAAGCGGCCCCTGCCGGAACCTCGCCCCTTGATTGCGGAACCGATCGCGGAACCATGAAA
>JBOGMR010000505.1:0-2987 GCA_050746825.1 Bryobacteraceae bacterium
GTATCCGCACCAGCTATGTGCAGAGCTATTTCACCGCCCTCGAGCGCCGGGTGTCGGACTCGCTTACCGTGGAGTTGACCGGCCTCGGGGCGCTCGGCCGTAAGCTGATTACGACGGACGTGATCAATCGCGAGTTCACATTTCGTCCCGCCGCTCAGAACTTGCGCGGCAGATTGAATCCCGCGCTGCCCGACATTTATTACCGTGCCGGGCAGGGGAGCTCGAATTACCATGCGCTGGCAACCACAGCTCGGTATCGGACCCGGCGAGCGCAGGCGCAGGCCGCCTACACGTGGAGTCATGCCATCGACAATCAGAGCGAGCCGTTGGCTGGAGACTTCTTCGATCTGTCATTCACGGCTGCGGCGCCGGCAGCCGGGCGATCGCGCGCGGCGTTCGTGCGGCAGTTCGACAGCGGCATCGACCGGGGGAATGCGGACTTCGATCAGCGGCACAACCTGGTGGTATGGTCCATCTGGGACGTTTGGCGAGGGTGGAAGATCGCGCAGCTTGCGGCGTTCCGCTCGGGGTTCCCGTACAGCGTGAATGCGGGCAAAGCGCTGCTGCTCGACCCGACGGAGAACAATCGCGCGAACGTGCTGCGCGCCGACGTGACCGGCAGCTCGCCGATTCCGGGCGGAAAGAAGCTGCTGCGCAGGGATGCGTTCGGGATTCCTGCTCTCGGAAGTGCGGGCGACATGGGGCGCAACGCGCTCGCGGGACCGGGGATGTTCAACGTCGATGTTTCGATCAGCCGTACGATGGCGCTGCCGTGGCTCCGCGAAGGCGTTCGGTTGACGCTGCGCGCCGATGCCTTCAATGTGATGAATCATGCGAATCTGAACCAGCCGGAGACGTTTCTGGGAAGCTCAAACTTCGGGAACGCGTCTTATGGGCGCCAGGGCGCGCCCTCGACATTTCCGCTCGTGGCGCCGTTCAGGGAGACGGCCCGGCAGGTGCAGTTGCTGATCAGGCTGGAGTTCTAGGGCCGCTTCCTCACGGTCGCGGTTCTGTTCGCGGCTCAGCCGGCGACGACTTCCTCTGCCTCGGGCTTTTCGCTGACCGGCTCTTTGGGGGGCGGCGGCAAGTCACGCTTGTACTTGCACTCTTTGTTCGGGCACTGCAGGACCGGACCGTTCTTGAGCCACTTCTCGATCAGGTAACTGCTGCCACACTCCGGGCACTTCTCTTCGACGGGTTTGCCCCATGCAACGAACTGGCAGTCGGGGTAGCGTTCGCAGCCATAGAAGGTGCGCCCCTTCTTCGAGCGGCGCTCGACGACTTCGCCTTCCGAACAGTCCGGGCATTTCACGCCAATGGTTTTCCGTTTGACGTGCTTGCATGTGGGATAGTTGCTGCAGGCCGTGAACTCGCCGAAGCGCCCGTACTTGAGGACCATGTTGCTGCCGCACTGCGGGCATTTCTCGTCGAGCGGGACGTCGGACTTTTTCTGCGTCCCTCCGATCGGCCGCGTGGTCTTGCAGTCCGGGTAACCGGTGCACGCGAAGAACTGGCCGAAGCGTCCCTTCTTGAGCACCATGGGGCGGCCGCAGTTTTCGCAGTACTCCTCATCGCCCTGCTCGCCGAGGTTGGCCTTGTCGACGTCCGGAAGGTCGACTGCCAGCTCGCGCGTGAAAGTGCATTCCGGATATCCGGTGCAGGCGAGGAAGCTCCCGTGCTTGCCCCACTTGATGACGAGCGGCTTGCCACACTTCTCGCAGGTCAAGCCGGTGGGCTTTTCCATCCGCTTGACATTGGTCATGTGCTCTTCGGCGTGCTTAAGATCTTTGTCGAACTTGTCGTAGAACTCAGCCATCGCAGCGCGCCAATCGAGCTTGCCTTCCTCGATCTCGTCGAGCTCCTCTTCCATGCGCGCGGTGTAGCGCACATCGAAGATGTCGTTGAAACTCTCGAGGAGCAGGTCCGTGACCACCATGCCTAGCTCGGTCGGCTTGAACCGGCCGCCTTCCTTCGTCACGTACTCGCGCTCGAGAATCGTCGAGAGGATCGACGCGTAGGTGGACGGGCGCCCGACGCCATCGGCCTCGAGTTCTTTGACCAGCGTCGCTTCGCTGAAACGCGGCGGAGGTTCGGTGAAGTGCTGGCCGGGTAGAATCGCCTTGAAGCGAAGCACCTCGCCCTCGGTGACTAGCGGCAGCTTGTGTTTCAGCTCCTCGTCTTCCTCGTCCTTCTGGTCCTTACCTTCCTCGTAGACTTTGAGGAATCCGTCGAACTTGGGCACGGTGCCGGTCGCGCGGAACAGGTAGTCCGCCGCGTCTTTTCCTTTCGCGGAAACCTCGATCGTGGTTTGATCGAACACGGCAGGCGTCATCTGCGAAGCGACGAAGCGCATCCAGATCAGCCGGTACAACTTCATCTCATCTTCGGCCAGAAGCTTCCCGAGCGATTCGGGCGTGTGCAGCACCGATGTCGGACGAATGGCTTCGTGCGCGTCCTGCGCGTCCTTCTTGGACTTGTAGATGTTCGGAGAAGCCGGCAGATACTGTGGGCCAAAGCGGTCGCCGCCGATGAATTGGCGCACCTCGCTGAGGGCATCCTCGGAAACGCGCGTCGAGTCGGTACGCATGTAAGTGATGAGACCGACCAGCCCTTCCTTACCCAGTTCGACGCCTTCGTAGAGCCGCTGCGCCAGGCCCATGGTTCGTTTGACACTGAAGCGAAGCTTGCGCGCCGCTTCCTGCTGAAGCGTCGACGTGATGAAGGGCGCGACGGGATTGCGGCGCTTTTCGCGCGTGTTGACCGACTTGACGCGATACTCGGCTCCATCGAGTTGCGCCAGGAGATGGCCGGCGGCGGCCTGATCGCCGATCTCGGGCGTCTCGTCGTTACGCTTCGCGAGACGCGCGGTGAGCAGAGGCGGTTTCTTCGCCGCCAGATCGACGTCGATCGTCCAGTATTCCTTTTTCTCGAACGCCCGGATCTCGCGCTCGCGCTCCACGATCAGACGGAGAGCGACTGTCTGCACG